>JBEEHI010000275.1:0-16700 GCA_041167305.1 Verrucomicrobiota bacterium | reverse complement strand
CGGAAAATTTTGAATCGCAGGAGGTGGTAGAGAACGCCAGCCAAACAGCGGACCTCGATGGCGAGGTCCGCTCGGCCCTGGCGCAGTTGCCGGAGCTGCATCGCGTGGCTCTGACGCTCCGTTATTTCGAAGATCTCGACTACGGGACGATCGAACAAACCCTGGGCCTAACGAACGGCGCATTGCGCGGAATCCTCGGCCGCGCCCTCGGTCTCATGCGGAAACGACTCAAACCGGCGCTGGCCTCAATCGGATAACTCTTATGGCTACGACCCACGAACAAATCGACGAACTCCTCGCGGCCGATCTCCACGACGAATTGACGGCTGCCGAACGCGACGAATTCCACGCCCACCTGGTTGAGTGCGCGGAATGCCGCCAGGCTTTTCAGGAAGGAAAAAACATGAACAGGATTCTCAACGAAACGATGGCCGAAAAGAAGGCCGATGCCGGATTCGAAACACGCATGGTCTCGCAATTTCGCGATCGCGTTCCGAAACGCAGCGGCCTGATCAGCTTGATTACCGATTTGATGCGGGTGCGCGCTGTTCAGGTCACCGCGGTCGCGGCCATTTTGCTGGCGCTCGCCCAGATGGGAAAAATGATCACAGGCGAATCGGCGACGCAGAAGCAGGGCAGCGAATACATCTCGAATACCGTCGAAGCCGAAACCGATAAGCCGGGAGCGACTCGCGATCTTGGGGTCCTCGCAAAAATGGATGGACGCTCGAAAGGCGCCGATCTGGTTTCGCAAGCTCCTGCTCCCGCACCCCCGCAAGACAAGTCCCAAACAGAGACATCTCTGCCCGTCACCGTTTACAGCGCGGACGTGCTGTCGCGGCAAACGTCGACTGCTCCAAAGACCAAGAAGATGCAGGCCAAGGACGAAAAGGCACCGACGTCACCCGCGGAGACCTCTCCGGAATTCGTGGAAGAGCGTCCCACGTCGCCTTCCGCTGTCGGACCCACAGCGAACCGGAAGCTGATCCGGAACGCGACGGCGGAGTTGGAAGTCGCCAGCTTTGACGAATCGATTCAGAAAATCACGGCGTTCGCTACGGAGGAGAAAGGTTATGTCGCGACGACCAGCTCGGAGAAACAGGCGAACGGGAAATTGCGCGGCGAAATCGTGGTCAAAGTCCTGCCGGATAATCTCGATCGGTTTCTGGGGAAACTGCGTGGCATCGGTGACCTGAAGAACCAGGCGCTGACGACAGAGGACGTGACGAAGGCTTACTTCGACACGGAATCGCGGTTGAAGAACGCGCGGCTCATGGAGCAACGCCTCATCGAGATTTTGAAAACGAAGAGCAAGGATGTCGCCGACCTGCTCGAAGTGGAGAAGGAACTCGGCCGGGTGCGCGAGCAGATCGAGACGATGCAGGGCGAACTGAAGTTCATGGATTCGCAGGTGGCGTTCGCGACCGTCACGATCACGCTGGCGGAAAAGAACATGAACCTTCCGGCGGCGTTCCTCTTGAAGGAGAAGGCGCAGCTCTCGCTCTACGCAACGGAAGTCGAGAAGACTTACAACGACATCAAGGCGCTGGCTTCGCCGAAGGTGCAGATCACCACGGCGCAGATCGACCGGGACAACACCGGTCGCGTCTCCGCCCGGTTGAGCCTGTTGCTCGCACCGGAAGAAAGCGAGTCCGTCATTGCCAAGATCAAGGGCATGGCGCGCGTCGAAAATTTCCAGGTCACGACCGACCGCGTCTCGCAGGGGGGCGACGGCTTGGGCGAAAATGCGAAGACGGAGCGCGACAAAGTGGAATTGAACATCACACTGTCGCGCGACGAACAGGAAACGGCGTTGCAGCAAACTTCTTTGCGCATCCAAACCCCGGAGGTGAACGACAAGACGAAGCAGCTCCGCGCCATTGCCGAGCAACAGAGCGGCCGCATTCGCAGCTCGTCGTTCTCGCGCGATCCGAACGGGCGCGAATATTCGACCGTGTCGTTGCGGGTGCCGATGAAGAACTACAACGCGCTGATGCAGGCGTTGAATGGGCTCGGCAAAGTGGAGAACGTCAGTGTGCGCCGCGACGATCGGCCGAATTCGCAGATCGATGAATCGACCGCGCCCGCGGATGTTACGATCCAGGTTTACAGCCAGGGGAACATCGTTTCCGAAGAGACCGGCATCTGGGCGACGTTGCGCCGCACCATCGGACAAGGCGCGGCCGCGTTGATGTGGAGCGTGCGGATGATTGGCGTGGCGGTCGCGTTCCTCGCGCCGTGGGCGTTGATCATCGGCGCCGTCGGTTGGGTGGCGCGACGCGTGTCTCGCGCCCGAGCGGCGCGGAAGCAAGCGGCGGAGCAAACGGGACGGAGTTAGAGGCGGAACGAGAGCTGTGTCATCCCGAGGCTGGCGAAGCGCGCCGATGGACCTGACAGTCGTAGTTTACGCTACCGCGAAACATCACGCTGCTCGCGCCGATGACGCGTCATGTTTCGCGAGAGCGGTTGACCGATTGAGAGGTCCCTCGCCGTCTGCGCGGCTCGGGATGACAGCTGTGGGAGCACTCACGCCATTCGGCGCCACAACTCTGACTTCACCATTCCGCCTCGAAACAAATGCTGCGTCACCAGAGCGAATCCTGCGGTGCGGAGAAAAGGCGAAGGGTCATCTAATGCTCTCGCTTCGATTCCGGAAGTGAATCGAAAGAATCGATACATCGCGGCCAACCAAAGGCCGGCACGAATGCGCGCGAATGCGCCCGCTGGCATGCAGAAGTCCGCCAGCAGCCAGGTCGCGTTCGGAGTTGCGGCTCGCGAAAGTCTATTCACGATGTCGGTGATCCGAGTTTCCGAAAAGCAATCGAGGAAGAAATGGGTGACGATCAAGTCATAGGGTGCTTCAGGTGGCGTCCAAGACGTGATGTCGTGTTGGAGGAAACGAACGTGGGCGGCGTCCGCTGGCAATCGACGCTCGATCCGTTCCCGCGCCAGATCGAGCATTCTCTGGCTCGCGTCCACGCAATGGACCTCGATGTTCGAATGACGTCGAAGCAATTCGCAGAGAAACCTCCCATTCCCCTCCCCGACGATGAGCGCTCGTCGCGGTGTGCCGATTTCGCCGAGACAAGCGACCCGCGCCCGCTGCAAGGCGTCACCGAAGGCGATCGTTTCCAGCGTCCGATACGCCGGTGCAATAGAGTCGAAGCTCACAGCGAGGTTGCAATCAGAGCTACGATCGGAGTGAGCAAAACCAAATCGGCGAGCGCCGTGCGCTGGTCGCGATCGACATCAAGGAAGGGCGGTTTGTAAACCGCCGCTCCTTGGGGGTCGGCCGTCGCATTCAGCCAAGCGAGAAACAGCGCGCTCATACTGGTACAGGCCAGAATCGGCGCGGCCGGACCTTGGACGATCGCCAATGTCAAAGAGGTCACGGCAAGAACAGCGCAGATGAGAGCCGCGTGTCGCGTAAAACTCGGATGCCGGGTGGCGATAGAAACTTTCCCCTGTGCCTGATCCAGTTCCCGCTCCCAACTTGCGATGCTGATGCAATTCAGTGCACAAAGTGCGGCAAACAGCAGTGCACACATCGCGAAAAGGTTTTGTCGAAAGGAAAACGTCGGCATTAAGGCCACGAGAATGCCGGCCGTAAAAAGACCGCCTATCGCGAGTTCCTTCGCGGGAAGCGAACGCCAGATCAGACCGAGCGGATGGTTTATCACCAGATAAATTAACGCGAGCAGACCCACGCCAGCGCCGGCCAGAAATGTTTCTGACGCGGTGGTGCGCCAGATGATGTAAGCGTCGAATCCCGCGACGAACGCGATCATGATGATCCAAAGCTGGCGTCGCCGCCGGCAAAATTGCTGGCGTTGGGACTGCGGGCCGTCGGGTTCGAGCGACGCGGAATCCGCCAACCGATCGCCGAGGTAGATCAGCCACGCGGTCAGGAAGAGCGCCACGACGTTTCCAACTTGGAGGGGAATCCGGAAGGTCCGGGCGAAGAGCCACAGCCAGGCGACCGCGACGAGCGGCGCATCCAGGCAAATCAGATTCAGCCAGAGGACGGGACTCAGCCGTGGACGGCGCCGGACGTCGACCCTACCTTCCGCGAGAGGTGAATGCGCTTGCTGAGTCTTCAATCGATCTTATTTTAGGTTGCGTCGCGCCCGAGAGCTACTGCCTATGAAATCAAACGCCATTTCGACGAACAACAAATCCGTGGCCGCGCTTCCGAAGCATCTGCTCCAATTCGCCGTCGATCAGCGTTACGACGAATACACGCCGGTCGATCACGCGGTCTGGCGCTTCATCATGCGGCAGAACATGTTTTTCCTCCGCGAGTACGCGCACAAACTTTATTTCCAGGGGCTGCTCGATACTGGCATCTCGTTCGATCGGATTCCGCGGATCGAGGAGATGAATGAAATCCTCGGCAAGATTGGCTGGGGCGGTGTCGCGGTGGACGGGTTCATTCCGCCGGCGGCGTTCATGGAATTCCAGGCTTATCGCGTTCTGGTGATCGCGTGCGACATGCGCCAGATCAATCACATCGAGTACACCCCGGCGCCCGACATCGTGCACGAAGCCGCGGGCCACGCGCCGATTATTGTCGATAGCGAATACGCCGATTACCTCCAGCGCTTCGGCGAGGTCGGCGCCAAGGCGATGTCGTCAAAAAAAGACTTCGAGCTCTACGAAGCGATCCGGCATTTATCGATTTTGAAGGAGCAGCCGAACACGCCGGCGGACAAGATCGACGCGGCGACGAAGCTCGTGGAAAAACGGCAGAAGAATTTGGGTGACCCGTCGGAGATGGCGCTGCTTTCGAGACTGCATTGGTGGACGGTGGAATACGGGCTCATCGGGCCGCTGGATAAGCCGAAGATTTACGGGGCGGGTCTGCTTTCCTCGATCGGCGAATCAGTGAGCTGCCTCGAGCCGCACGTGAAGAAGATCCCGTACTCGATCGACGCGCAGAACGTGCCCTTCGATATCACGACGAAACAGCCGCAGCTTTTCGTGACCCGCGATTTCAAGCAGCTCTCCGACGTGCTGGAAGAATTCGCGAGCAAGATGGCATTTCGCGTCGGCGATGTGGAAGGAATTCGGAAAGCGATCGACTGCCATAACACCGCGACGTGCGAATATTCATCCGGCCTGCAGGTGTCGGGGACGTTTACCGAGGTCGTCACGGGCAAGAACGGTGCGGCTATCTATTTGCGAACGACGGGCCCGACCGCTCTCGCGATCGGCAACGAGGAATTGCCGGGGCACGGGATCGATTATCACAAGGACGGATTCGGTTCGCCGATCGGCGACTGGAAAGAAACCGAACTAACCGAAGGCCAGCGAACGAAATTGGAATTCGCCAGCGGCGTGGTGGTTGAGGGAAAGATCGAAAAACTATTGCGCCCCGAGGGAAAACTGTTCCTCATCACGTTTTCCGATTGCACCGCCAGATACGGCGACCGCGTTTTGTTCGATCCGAGCTGGGGAACGTACGACATGGCGGTAGGCTCGCGCATTGTTTCGGTGTTCAACGGCGCAGCGGACAACGACGCTTACAATCAGGTCGCGCTCGTTCCGCGGGAACGAACCATCAAGTCGCCCTCGGACGCGAAGCGAAAGCGACTGGAGAGTCTTTACGCGCAAGTGCGCGACATTCGCGAACGCAAAGTCGGCTACGAGCGGCTCGGCGAAATCTGGGAGACCCAGCAGAAGGAACACGGAGATGATTGGCTCCTCTCCATGGAGATTTTCGAAATCCTCGATGAGACCGGCCAGCAGAACGCACTCAAGCAACAAGTGATGACGTTCCTGAACGGACGGAAGACGATCGACAAAGATAACGCGACGCTGATCGAATGGGGATTCCGGCTCGTGACCTATCACAAAACGAATCTGGAGACGGCCGCGCCGACGCGGTAGCGCTTCGCTTCAAAACCAAGGAGGGGCGCTTTCCAAACCGCCCTCCCTGACAGACGGCGGTTTGGAAACCGCCGCTCCTTGATGACTACAGCGGACTTTTTCGTAGCGTGAAACGGTTGTTCGCCGTTTCCCACAAGCGCAGGCGAAGGAGTCGGCCGTCGAGACGCGAATCGAATCGGGGCCAGAGCGATTGGACGATGTTCTCGCCGGTAGAAGGTCGTCCCCGGAATTCTTCCATCTCCAGGTCGAGATGTTTGTTTTGCCAGGGCTCCAACGCGGCGGCGATTCCTTCATTCAGGGCATCGAGAGACATCAAAGTCCCGCTTCGCTCGTCGAGGTCGCCTCCGACGGTGGCCTCGGTGAGATAACGATGGCCGTGGCCGCGGGCGTTATTGCACTTGCCGTAGAGCGCGACGTTTTCCTCGGCGCTCAACTGCTCGCTCTTCAGGCAATGCGCAGCACTGAAGGGGGCTTGGAGGCCGAGGAAGAATCGGCCGCCGCTCCAATACTCGGCGAAGAAATCCGAGCGCTCGTGAAGACGCACGCGAGCGACGGCCACCGAATGGGAAGTCCGCTGATGAATGTAGCGAGCGAGCGTCTCGGTCGTGATCGGCTGATTGGCCAGGCCAGCGACTTCGCGGTTCAGATTCTTGTGGTCGAGCTCATTCCGCAAAGCGTTGATGCAGTGTCGAATCGGTTCGTATTCCCGCAAAAGACTGTCGGTGGCTGTGAACGTCAATCGGGCGCGGTAATTGTGACCGTGCCCGAACGGGGACGCCGCGTCGCCGAAAAGCTTTTCGTTTTCGCCGCTGCTTAGCTGGGGCGACATCGTTTGGCGCGCGGCGGAAAACTCGAACCAGTAATTCGCCTCGGAGCTCCCGTTCGAATAATGCGTAGCGCTGCGGTCTTCCGATTCCGACAAGTGGCAGGCCACCAGCTTCGCTTGGCCCTCCTCGAACAGCGGCGCAGCGGCCGTGAAAAGCTCGCGGGCGACATTCTCAGCAGTCGGAGGAACGTTGGCGAAAGCCGGATTGTCCTCGTTTAGGAACTTGTGGTCGAAGCCGTCGTGCAAAACCTGGCCTACCCGCTCTTTGATCTCGCTGATGTTCATCAGCATCCCCGTTGCCGGATCAACCGCGCCGGAGAAAACGAAATAGGCGACATAGTTCCGGCCCGTGCCGTAACGCGCGGAAGTCTCGGCACCAAACGCCGACACGTTTTCCGAGTCGCTCCACTCCTTTACGAATAACCGACGCGACGCCGAGAATTCGAGCCGCTTGCTGACCGTCAGGAGCATGCGGTCGTCAGGCTAATAGCGCGAGAAATTCCGAGCGCGTCCGGCCGTCTTCCTTGAAGGACCCCAGCAGGCACGAAGTCTTCATGACGGAATTCTGTTTCTCCACGCCGCGCATCATCATGCAGAGATGTTTGGCTTCGATCACGACCGCGACCCCGGTCGGGTGCAGCGTTTTCATGAGGGCGTCCGCGATCTGGATGGTGAGGTTCTCCTGGATTTGGAGGCGGCGCGCGAACATGTCCACGATGCGCGCGACTTTCGAGAGCCCGACGACTTTGCCGTTCGGGATGTAGGCGACATGCGCTTTGCCGACGAACGGCAGGAGATGATGCTCGCACATCGAGTAAAGCTCGATGTCTTTCACCAGCACGATCTCGCTCGCCTCGGAATCGAAGATGGCGTTGTTAACGAGGGCGTCGAGGCTTTGCCGGTAACCGTTGGTTAGGAACTCGAACGCTCGCGCCGCGCGATTTGGTGTTTTGACCAAGCCCTGGCGCTCGGGATCTTCGCCCACACACTCGAGCAATTCGCGAAACGATTGTTCCATTCCCGCGACTCGAGCCGCGCCGCAGGGACGCAGGCTCCCGATACGGCGCTCGGCCGCTTCCAACTCGGTTTCATGATTCCGGGTCCGGCTTACCCCAAGATCAGAATTCCCATCCGCTTTCATGCCGCTACGCTACTGCGCAACGCCCCGAAAACAAACCGGCGAGTCCGCAGTTCGTGGGTGGTGCGCCGAGCAGCGATCTACAAATGCGTTCCGGTTTGCGGTGCTGGTCTAGGGGTAAGATTTTTCCGCCGCGCTTCCGCGGCTTTTTCGGCCGATGTCTGGGCCTCCTTGGGAACGACTCCGGCTGACTTGGTGCGCGGCGTTAGCTTCGTCGGGTTCTCCAAGGCAAGCTTGCCCGGCGGGTTGGGCAAGCTCTTTCCGGCTTTCGCGGTCGTTCGCAGGACTTTGTTGTTGACGAATTTGTAGCCGTCGGGATGCACCCATTCGCCGTTTACGTACATCCAGCCATTGGCTGACTCGATGAGACGAGCACGAGCCGAATCCCGGTTGGTCGCCCGTGTCTCGCTAGAGTTGGATTTACGTTCGCTTTTTGCGGGTGGTTCGGCTTTCAGGTCTGTGCCGAACAGGGCAATGCTCGCGACGAATACAAGAGAGTACGCTGTTTTTCGCATCACACGCACCCGGTTCAACGACGCCTCCCGGGATCTACCGGCATGATTCCCTGGTTCCCCCGATCCTGAAGATTTTTTGTGCTAAGGCTTCCGGAGGTCATAGCCTCTTTCGCCTCCGCCGAGTCAGATTCCGCCCAGTGCGGCGGCAGGTTGCTGCCAGTGCGCTTCGCAATCCACACCATCGGTTTTCCATTCCTGCCCATGGGCGCGCTGTTCTTGTCCTCGGTCGCGACCTGCCCGGTTATATTCAGGCCCGCGCCAACATCGATCTTCATGGCGACGCCGCCCGCGGCCAGTTTCTCCGCCGCAACCGCGTTGGCCGCGACTTTCTTTGTCCCAGCAGCGACGACCAAAGTGTAGCGGGCGCCCTTCGGAGCGCTGGCCGAGGTGAATTGAACGGCGTAATTGCCTGGCTGCAGTTTTGGAGTGGCAAAGAGCCCGCTCCCATCGGTAGCGCCTGTATAGGCGATCTTGCCGGTAGAATCAGCCACCAGGATTTTAAGCGAAGGGACCGCCCCGAAAGCCAGAGGCCCGGAGAGGGCAACCGTCGCGACGATCACAACACAGCAGGCCGCCTTTCGCAGGATGGGAACCAAACCAGCGAAAGGGCGACAGCGGTTTTCCAGCTTTACGAACGATGATGTCTTTTGCACATAATGTAGTGCAATAACGGTCACCAAAACCTATCATCGTTCTTTCCTTCACGGCGTGATTTAAGGCCCATGAATGTAGGTAATGCTCCAGCTCCAGCGTCCACCACCCTCGTGGCCGGATCGTTGGACGAGATGATTCGGGCCGACTACGACGAGTTGCTGCGCCTGGCTGAGATCTACCTCCGGGGAGAGCGATCGGAGCACACTTTGCAGCGCACCGCTCTCGTCCACGAAGCGTTTTTGCGGCTGGCCGATCAGCCAAACGCGTCCTGGGAAAACCGCGCGCATTTCCTGGGAATTTTCTCGCGCACGATGCGCCAGACGCTGACGAACTACGCCATCGCTCGCGGCCGAAAAAAACGCGGTGGGAAAGATCCTTTGGAACTCGCGGCGGAATTCTACGAGTCCCGCTCGATCGACGTGACCCACGTGGATGAGGCGCTGCGCGAATTGGAAAAGCTTGATCCGCGTCAGAGCCAGATCGTGGAGCTGCGCTTCTTTGGTGGCCTCACCGTCGCGGAGATCAGCGCCGCGCTCGGCATTTCCGTGGCGACAGTCCATCGCGAGTGGGCCCTCGCCAAGGTCTGGCTGCATCGCGAGCTGTCGCGCGCCGATTGATGAGCATTGATCCCCAGCGATGGCAGCGACTGAAGTCGATTCTAATTGACGCGTTCGAGGAGGAGTCGGCCGACGCCCGCCGCTCCTTTGTCGAGCGCTCCTGTTCCGATGACGAGGCGTTGCTGCGGGAAGCGGAATCGCTCCTGGCGGAAGCGGAAGTTCTGCGCCGGAGCGCGAACGACGACCTGGAAGCGTGCGCGCAACATGCCGAAAGCAGAATTCGGCGGGAGGGCGGAGCCGAAATTGGCAAACGTGTCGGCGCTTATGTGCTCAGCCGCGAGATCGGTCGCGGTGGAATGGGCACCGTTTACCTGGCCGCGCGAGCAGACGGATACTTCGAGAAAGAAGTCGCGATCAAGCTGCTCAATTCTGGTTTCGAGACGGAGGAAATGGTCCGGCGCTTCCAGTCCGAACGGCAGGTCCTGGCGCGGCTCGACCATCCGAATATCGCGCGGCTGTTGGACGCCGGCATCACTGACGATGTCGCTCAGTATTTCGTCATGGAATACGTCGAGGGGGTACCGGTTACTCACTTCCTGGAACAAGGAAATGCGCCTGTTTCCACGCGGCTGGAACTGTTCCTGAAAATTTGCTCCGCCGTAGAAGCCGCCCATGCCAACTCTGTGGTGCACCGCGACCTGAAGGCGAGCAACATCCTGGTGACGGGGAAAGGCGATATCAAGTTGCTCGATTTCGGCATCGCGAAGGTGATGCTGGACGCCAGTGAGCGGCTGGAACCGACCGCGCCGGGTTCCGAACTATTCACGCCGGTTTCGGCTTCACCCGAGCAGGCCAGAGGCGAGGCGGTCACTCAATCGACGGATGTCTACGCCCTCGGTGTCCTCCTCTACGAAATTCTTTCAGGATGCAGACCGCACCGCTTCCCTAATCGCAACCCAACTCTCGAAGAACTGCTCACGGTTCTTTGCGAACAAGAACCGCACCCGCCTAGCTCCGTCGTCGAGGATCCAGCGCGCCAACGGCGTCTTCGCGGAGACCTGGATGCGATTGTCCTTTGCGCGCTGCGGAAGGATCCGGCGAAACGTTATGCCTCCGTAAAAAGCTTCGCAGACGATGTCCACCGCCATCTCGCCGGCAAGGCGATCCGGGTGCGCTCGGCGGAACTGGGTTACGTCTTGCGCCGGACGCTGTGGAGGAACCGGTCGGTGCGATTTGCTCTTGCCGTTCTCGCGCTTGCTTCGGTGCTGCTCATGAGTGGCCGCTTTTTCTCAAGTCGCAAACAAGCGGAGCTATCGGCTACGGCCATGCCACCGAAGAACTCCATCGCCGTTCTGCCATTCCCGAGCCTCACCTCTGGTACCGTCCTGCCTTTTGAAAGCCTCGGCGCAAATGCCGCCGACGCATACTTTGTCGATGGAATTCATGACGGCATCATCGACGGGCTGACACAGGCAACCGAATCAAAGGTCATAAGCCGCAACAGCGTCGCTCCCTATCGCGGCAGGACAATAAGCGGCCGTGAAATCGCGCGAGTTTTGGGAGTCGCCTATCTCCTCGAAGGTAGCGTGCAGAAGACCGGCGAGCGGCTGCAGGTGAATGTCCGCCTGATCGACCCTTGGAGCGACACCAAGATTTGGGAGCAACGTTACGAGAAGAAATTGGAGGATATATTTTCCGTCGAAAGCGACATCGTTCAGGCGATCGCGTCACAGATAAATGCGAAACTCTCCCCAGAAAAAGTAAGCGCATTAGCCAAGCCGCCGACGTCCGACCTCGGAGCTTACGATCTCTATTTGCGCGCCCTCTCGGCCTTCTACGAACGCGACTATTCGCGCGCAATCGAACTGCTCCATTCCACGATTGAGCGCGATCCGCAATTTGTGTTCGCCCACTGTCTGCTCTCGAAAACGTATATCGACGCCCACCGTTTTGTGGATCCGTCGTCCCAGGAATCCTTGATCGGAGGCAAGAACGCCGCCGAGACGGCAGTACGCCTGGCTCCCCATTCGCCCGACGCACACCTTGCGATGGCGCGTTACTATCGTGCTACCCACGATTTTGACCGCGAGTTGGCGGAACTGTCTGGCATGGGCATTCCGCGCGACAAGGCCGAGTATACCGAACTGCTCGCCCTGGCGGAGCGACGGCATGGTCGCTGGAAGGAGGCGTTACGAGATGGCGAGATGACCGTCGAATTAGACCCGCACAATCATTTCACCGTCATCGAGCTCTTGGAGAGCTATATCGCCTTGCGGCAATTTAAGAAGGCGGAAGAATTCGCCGACCGTGCGATCAAGCAGTTTCCTCCCGATTACGACGTCGTCTCGATCTACAGGTCTTATTGCCGCCTCGGTTTGGGGAAACTGGAGGAAGGTCGAGCGATCCTGGAAAACGCGCCGGTCCGGACCGTCTGGGGCACTGACAGGCTGATTCAGCTGGCCATTTTCGCACGCGACCTCGATCGCGCGTCCGCTTTGATCGCCACGCTCCCCGCGGAGAAAAAATATGCGGGACTGTGGGAAGGAGTGGTAGCAAGGATGCGGGGCGAACAGGAGAAGGCGCGAGAATATTATACCGGCGCCGTCGAATATTATCAGAAAACGTTGGCCGACAAAACGGATGACCTCGACGCGCTCAGCGGTCTGAGTCTCGCCTACGCCGCGCTGGGCCGGAAGGAAGAGGCCGTTCGTGAAGCCAAACGTGCTGTGGCCTTGGCTCCCTTGTCGAGCAACGCTCTGGATGCGCCGGGCCAGATGGTGGTGCTGGCCGAGGTCTATGCGCAAATTGGGGAACGCGAAGCGGCGCTCCAACAGTTGGCAGCAGCCGTCCAACTGCCCGCCGGCCCCGATTACGGCCGGTTAAAATTCGATCCCATTTGGGACGACATCCGGACGGATCCAAAGTTCCAGGAAATTATGGCCAGGGCCGCGCGACCGCCGGACTGGAAGTAGACTAACCCAGTCTCGTGATTGCGCGCCTGGCGGTCGAGCTCGAAAAATTTCCACCCATTTCATCCCTATACGCTGCGCAACTGAGCCAAAACAAACGAATGACCTTGGCTCGGCTTGATTACTGGCATAACGCCTGTTTTGACGGACCATAAAACTCGATGCGATCCAGGCTTATTCTGTTTTTCTCCTGTGCTGGAGTGCTCGGACTGATGATTCTCCTTCCTTGGCGGACAAGTCTGATTCGCCTGGGACTGCTTGGGATGTGGGTTCTTGTCTTGATGTCGCTCGTAAGCCTCCTGTGGCGCTGGAAGGTGTGGCGATTTCTTCTCTTACTGATGCTGGCGTTCTCCGGCGCCTTCGTTTTGCTGCCGGGTCGCAGCCCAACTGATACACTTGGGCTTCGCCAACGATTCGTCCGCAGGCTCGAGACGTACGAGGGTGTCCGTTACGTTTACGGCGGCGAAAATCATCGCGGGATCGACTGCTCGGGTCTGGTGCGCGCTGCCATGGTCCGAGCACTCGTTGACGAAGGTATTTTTTCTCTTGATCCAGCGCTTCTTCGCGCCGCTTTTACTTTGTGGTGGCGCGACACCAATGCGCTTCAACTTGGCAAAGGCGGCAGAGAATCAACGTTGCCCATTGGGGACGGATTGCCGATGGCAATGCGCGCATCCCAAAACCTTCTGCCCGGCGACCTCGCTGTCACGACGACCGGCAGCCACGTTCTGGCCTATCTTGGCGACCAACGATGGATCGAAGCCGACCCCGACGTGGGAGGTGTCCATATCGTGGACCTCAATACATCCCCGATTGCCGGGCAAGAAGTGTTGCTGGTAACCTGGCGCTGGTTGCGCAGGGCCGTGATTAGTCCAGCCAGCTGAGCGGATATTTCGGGTCGTCGAGCGCGAGCGATTCCTCAGTCAATTCGAGGGTGTGCGCGGTATCGAACATCACCGCGAGCTCTTCGGTGCGAAGCGCATCCTTGCTCGCCATGATGGTGCCAGGATGCGGCCCGTGCGGAATGCCGCGCGGATGGAGTGTGATCGAGCCGGCCTCAATGCCTTTCCGGGAACCAAAATTACCGCGCACATAAAACAGAACTTCGTCCGCCTCGACGTTGTCGTGCACCCACGGGATCTTCACCGCTTCCGGGTGATAATCGAGCATTCGCGGAGCGAACGTGCAGATAACGTAACCGCGAACCTCGAAGGTCTGATGAATCGGCGGTGGCTGGTGGACGGTGCCGGTGATCGGTTCGAAGTCCTGCGCGTTAAACGTAAACGGATAAAGATAACCATCCCAGCCGAGCGCGTCGAAAGGATGATGGGCGTGGACGACTCGCGTGAGCCGCGGCCCGTCTTTCACCAACACTTCAACGTCTTCCTCGGAATCAACCGTAAGGATTTCCGACGGCCCGTGGAAATCCCGCTCGGAGTACGGCGAGCCCATTCGAATTTGCCCTTCGTGGTTCAGATAGCGTTGAGGAATGCGCACCGGGCCTGCCGATTCCAAGATCAGATAATCTTCCTCTTCCACCTTGTCGGGGACGAGCCGGTAGGTGATCCCGCGCGGGATGACGATGTAATCTTCGGCGCGATACCGCAGTTTGCCGAACACCGTTTCCAGGGTCCCGGCGCCATGAAAAACGAAGATCACTTCGTCCGCGCCGCCGTTCTTGTAATACTCGAATTTGCCGTAGGCCTTTTCGGGCCGCGCCCGGTACGCTGTCATGTCGGCGTTGAACAGCATCGGGATCCGGCCGGTGTAGAGGTCGCCGCGCCGGGGAATATCGGCGGTCTTTATGTGGTGATGACGGAGCGGACTTTCCGTGACCTTCTTCGGCTCCCAATACTTGAGCAGCTCGACACTGCGGACCCGCGTCGGCGGCCGGAGATGGTAAATGATGGAGTAAGCCTCGTTAAAACCTTCCGTGGTGATGACGTGCTCGTAGGCAATGCCTTCGTTCTTGTAGGAAGGCCCGCCGCCGTTGCGATGGAACCAGATGTGATGCTTCTTCGGGATTTGGCCGAGCTTCTGATAGTAAGGCATACGCTGATTCCTACAGGTTGCCGCGAGCGTCCTGCTCTTTCTCGAGCGCTTCGAAGAGCGCCTTGAAATTGCCTTTGCCGAAACTCTTGGCGCCTTTGCGTTGGATGATCTCGAAAAAGAGCGTCGGCCTGTCCTCGACCGGCTTGGAAAAAATCTGGAGGAGATAACCTTCATTGTCGCGATCCACCAAAATGCCGAGGTGCTTTAGCGGCTCGAGATCTTCATCGATGTGGCCCACGCGAGCGGGCAACTCATCGTAATAGGTGGTCGGAATTTTCAGGAACTCGACACCGCGGCTCTGCAGATCGTTTACCGTCTTGACGATGTCGTCGGTCGCGAGAGCGCAGTGTTGGACGCCTTCGCCATTGTAGAAATCCAGATACTCCTCGACCTGCGATTTCTTTTTGCCCTCGGCCGGCTCGTTGATCGGGAACTTCACAAAGCCGTTTCCGTTACTCATCACTTTGCTCATGAGCGCGGAGTATTCGGTCGAGATGTCCTTGTCGTCGAAGGTCAGGATGTTTCGGAACCCCATCACATCCTCGTAGAATTTCACCCACGGATTCATCTGGTTCCAGCCGACGTTGCCCACACAATGATCGACATACATGAGGCCAGTCTCGGGCGGATTGTAGTTGCTCTCCCACTTGCGGAAGCCTGGCATGAAGACGCCGTTGTAATCGCCCCGCTCGATGAAGAGATGCACCGTGTCGCCGTAGGTGTGGATGCCGCTCATGACGGCGCGCCCGCTGTCGTCCTTCAGGGTGGTCGGCTCCAGGTAACTCCTGCCGCCGCGCTTGGTCGTCTCTTTCCAGGCGGAAGTCGCGTCCTCGACTTTGAGCGCGATGAACTTCACGCCGTCGCCATGCAACGCGACGTGGTCCGCGATCGGGTTGTTCGGCCGGAGCGACGTGGTGAGAACGAGCGTGAGCTTGTTCTGCCGGATGGCATAACTCGCGCGATCTTTAACGCCAGTCTCGGGGCCGGCATAGGCGAGCGATTGAAAACCGAATGCCGTTTTGTAATAGTGCGCGGCCTGCTTGGCGTTGCCGACCCAGAACTCCACGTAATCAGTTCCCTGGAGCGGCAGGAAATCGGTTTCGGTGGGCGAACTTGTTTTCGGAGCAGCGATAGTCGTTTCCATAAGCGTGAGTGATTACTCGGACGCCCCAACGTTAACCGAAAGCGCCTGGCTTTCAAACTGCGAAGCCGTCGCGTTGCTTCTTGTCAGGGCGTCCGTCTTTCAATAAACCCAAGGGCTACACCGTTAACCAACCGCAAATTATGAATGACACGCCCACACCCACTCGTCCGACGGTCATCACCGTCATCTGCATTCTTGGATTCATCGGAGCTGCTCTCACCATCCCGTTGATTTTCTCAAGCGCCGTCCAATCCATCGGATCGTGGTATGCGCCTTACCTTGGCGCCAGTGCCGTCCTGGGACTTATCTGCATGGTCGGCCTCTGGAAAATGAAGAAGTGGTCCGTTTTCCTTTACACCCTGCTGGTGGCCGTTAATCAGGTCGTCCTGTTTACCATGGGGATTTGGAACCCGTTCGCGCTGCTCATCCCCGCCATCATCATTGCGATCGGTTTTGCCAATCTGTCGAAGATGAGCTGATCGCGGGGCCAAATTTTATTTTGCTCGACCGATCCTCTTTTGCCAAAATCACCCTCCCTGGCGCATGATTTAAACCAATTATCATAATGACATCGAAACCTTATTCTCTCCTCGCAACCGGAATCCTAACCATCGCCGCTATCGGTCTCGGAGTCGCCGCCGCCCAAACTCCCGGCAACAGCAACGTGATCTATGCCTGTTACCAGAAAAACGACGGCCAATTGCGGCGCGTGAATGGCCCGGGCGATTGCAAGCCGTCTGAGATTTCCCTGAACTGGACGGTAAGCGGAATTCAGGGGCCAAAGGGAGACAAAGGCGATCCTGGTGTTCAAGGAATCCAAGGTATTCAAGGAATCCAAGGGCCGCAAGGCGTTAAAGGCGACAAAGGAGATACCGGTCCGCAAGGACTTCCGGGCGCTGGACACGGTTTTGTCAACGCTAATGCCTTCGACCTTGATCAAAACGGCACCTTCAATC
>JBEEHI010000274.1:0-4147 GCA_041167305.1 Verrucomicrobiota bacterium | reverse complement strand
TGGCGCTCGCCGTGGTCTCGCGCTGGCTGATCTGGCTGCCGGGCTGCCTGCCGCTCGGGGCGGTCTGGCTGCTGGTCTTGGTTTCCATCGTGATCCCGCATCGTTACCGCGTCCGGCGCGAGATCATAGCCATGTCGCCGCCTGTGCCGTGAGCGAAACGATCGACGAACGGATCGCGCGGCTCCATCGCCACGGAGTGATCGACATGCACTTCGATCTGCCGATGGATTTGTATGACAAACGCGCTCGGCAGAATGTTCTCGCCACCGATTTTCTGGAAGACCTCGAGGCGGGCGACATCGGGGTGGCGGGCGTGGCGATTTATCTGGACGATCGTTATTTGCCCGAGCTGGGGTTGCGGACCGCGCTCGATCAAATCGCGCGGCTTTATGTTGAGGTTGAGCAATCAGACCATTTCGCCATTTGCCGGAGCTACCGGGAAATTTTGCACGCGCGCGAGCAGAACAAAATCGCGCTGGTGCTCACCATGGAAGGCGTCGAACCGCTCGGCAGCGACCTCGACTTGCTGCGCGTCTTTTACGAGCTGGGGCTTCGCTCGCTCTGTCTCACTCATGCCCGGCGTAACGCCGCCGGTGATGGCGGGCTTTTTGCCGCCAGCGGTTCACCGCGCAATGGGCTGACGGCGTTTGGCCGCGACGTTATTCGCGAATGCGAACGTCTCGGGATCATTGTCGATCTGGCGCATATCAGCCCGGCCGGGTTCGACGACATCATCGACATGTCGACGAAACCCGTGATCATTTCCCACACGAACGCGCGGAAATTTTACGACATCGAGCGCAACGTCACCGACGAACAGATCAGGATGGTCGGCGCGCGCGGCGGAGTTATCGGCATCAACGCCGTGCTCGTCAGTCCGCGCAAGGAAGAAGCCACGCTCGATCGCTACATCGATCACATCGAGCACGTCCGCGATTTGATCGGGATCAACGGCGTCGCGATTGGCTTCGACTTTTTCGAGTTCATCTACCGGCAATTTTCGCCCGCCGAGCAGATCGCGTTTCAAAACAAATTCACTCACGCGCATTTCATTCCCGAGCTGGCGAAACATTCGCACAGCCGTGGCCTGACCCGCCGATTGATCGAGCGGGGTTTTAGCGACGAAGACATCGAGGCGATCCTGTTCCGAAATTGGATGCGGATTTTCGAGCAGTGGCTAGGAGAATGACGAAGTCCGAATGTCGAATGACGAAAGAATGACGAAGCCCGAAGATCGCATGAACTATTTCGGCCGCGTTCGGGTAATTCGTCATTTCATCATTCCTTCGTCCTTCGACATTCGTGCTTCGTCATTTTCATGAAGTTCATTAATCTCACCCGCCGCACGGAGATCGGCGCGAACAGTTATTACCTCGAGGCCGCCGGGCAGCGGCTCGTGCTCGACTCCGGGATGCATCCGAAGGAGGAGGGAGAAGAGTCGCTCCCGAACTTCCAGGCACTCGGCGATCGCCAGCTCGACGCGATCGTGCTCTCCCACGCACACCTCGATCATGTTGGCACGTTGCCGGTGCTGATGCGGCGGCAGCCGAACGCCCGCATCTTCATGACCGAGGCGACCGCGGAAATCGGCAGCGCGCTTTTGCATAACTCGGTGAACGTCATGACGCGCCAGCGCGAGGAACTCGGCGTGGTGATGTATCCGCTCTTCACCCATCGCGAGACCGACCGCGCCACCGATCAATGGCGTTCGTGCCCGTGGCGCCAGCCCTTCACTCTCGCTGGTGAGCGGGCGCGACGTGAAGGCGAGGAGGGCATCACCGTCGAGTTCGTCGAGGCCGGCCATGTCCTTGGCGCAGCGGGCGTGGTTCTGCGCGCCGAAGGCCGCACCATTTTCTACAGCGGCGATGTGAACTTCGACGACCAGACCGTGACGGCCGCCGCGGCGTTTTCGGAATCCGGCGTGGACGTTCTGATCATCGAGACGACGCGAGGCGATAGTCCGTTGCCGGAAGGATTCACGCGGGCCGCTGAGGAACGCCGCCTCGCGGAAGCGATCGATCGCGTTTTCAAGGCTGGTGGCTGCATCCTCATGCCAGTTTTTGCGCTCGGCAAAACGCAGGAGGCGCTCGGCATGATTTACAATTTTCGCCGGCAGGGTTTGCTCGGCGAATTCCCTGTCTACATCGGCGGGCTGAGCGTGAAGATGACCGAGATTTACGATCGGCGCGCCAACACCACGCGCCGGTTGTTGCCTCGCCTGCAACTACTCGAGGAAGTAGAACCGTTCGTCCTCAACGGTCAGAATATTCATGATTCACCGGCGCGGGGCGGCAGGCTTTACGCGCTCTCCAGCGGAATGATGACGCCGAAGACGCTTTCGAATATTTTCGCGCGCCAGATCATCGAGGATCCGCGGCACTCGATCTTCTTTGTCGGCTACGCCGATCCCCAATCGCCGGCCGGCCTGATCCGGGCCGCGAAGCCCGGGGACCTGGTCACACTCGATCCGGATGAGGCGCCGCAGCGGCTGGCGTGTCATATCGAACAATTCCAATTCAGCGCCCATGCCTCGCGCGAATCCCTCCTTCGGTACGTAACAAAACTCGCGCCGAAGAAAATCGTGCTCGTGCACGGCGATGTGCCGGCAGTGGAATGGACGCGCGCGCAGTTGTCGGCGGCCTTGCCGGAGAGCGAAGTGATTGTGCCAACGCCAGGAGTCGAACTGGAACTCTGACGCGCGACTTCCGAATGCGCGTCGTTTCCTGGAATATCAATTCGCTCCGCAAACGTCAGGAGCGGTTGGTGAACTGGCTCGCGTCCACCCAGCCGGACGTCGTTTGTCTCCAGGAAACGAAATGTACGGATGAACAATTCCCCGTGCTCGACCTGAAGGCGGCGGGATATCATTCCGCGTTTCACGGACAGAAATCGTATAACGGGGTGGCGATCCTTTCGAAAATGGAGCCGACGGAGGTGCGCCCAGCGCTATGCGATGAGGAAGAAGATCCGCAGGCGCGGGTGATCGCGGCGACGATTGGCGGGCTGCGCATCTATTCGATCTACGCGCCGAACGGCCAGGCGGTGGGATCGCCGGCGTACGATTACAAAATGAAGTGGTACGACCGGCTGCGAAATTGTTTGCAGCGGGAAAGTCCCGATCAGCCGCTCGTCGTCTGTGGCGACTTCAACGTCGCGCCGAAAGACGAGGACATTTACGATCCCGATCTCTGGCGCGGCGCGATCATGTGTTCGGAGGGCGAACGCAAGGCCTTTGAACAACTGTGCGCGATCGGCCTGGTGGATACATTGCGATTGCATCATCCCGAGTCCGGCCTTTTCAGCTGGTGGGACTACCGCATGCTTTCTTTTCCGAAGAATCGGGGATTGCGGATTGATGCGATCCTTGGCAGCGAATCACTGGCATCCCGATGCAGCGCCGCCGGAATTGAGCGCGAAATGCGCAAAGGCAAGGAACCCTCCGATCACGCCCCTGTTTGGGCGGAGTTTCAATTGTAGCGGCGGTCTATGACCGCCGGTGATAAGGCGGTCGGCGGTCATAGACCGCCGCTACAGCTTTGTGCTATTGGACGGTGATGTCCGCTGCGCTTCATCGATCCGTGCGCAATCCACCACCCATTCCTCTCGTCGTCTTCGACGGCGACTGCAATTTTTGCCGGCGCTGGGTCGAACGGTGGCGCGAGATGACGCGGAGCGCCGTCGACTATGCGCCCTTCCAGGAGGAGGCGGCGCGCTTTCCGGAAATTCCACGCGAGGATTTCGCGCAGGCGCTCCACTTCATCGACAAAGACGGGACGGTTTATCGCGGGGCGGAAGCTGTCTTCCGCTCGTTAGGCAGCGTGCGCGGCAGCCGGGCCTTGGTCTGGTGCTACGAGCACCTCCTGGGGTTCGCCCCAATCACGGAAGTGGCGTACGGCCTCATCGCGCGCAATCGGATGGTGGCCTCTTTCTTTACGCGTCTGCTCTGGGGCAATGAAGTTCGGCGTCCCAGTTACTTCAAAAGCCGCGACCTGTTTGTCCGCTCACTCGGGGCGATTTATCTGATCGCGTTCGTCTCGCTCTGGCTGCAAATCGACGGGTTGATCGGAGAGCAGGGGATATTGCCGGTTGGGCAACATCTGCAATTGGCGCGCGAGCAACTCGGGTCGGACGCGTTTTATCTTTTGCC
>JBEEHI010000273.1:0-8086 GCA_041167305.1 Verrucomicrobiota bacterium | reverse complement strand
CGCTTGTGATTAAAATAAAACGCCATCTCGGAAGCGCGATCGCGCTGGTCCGCGATGATGAAAACCGGCGCGCCGATCTTCGGCTCCAGCTCCGCGCGAATCTTCTCCACCGCCCGGCTGGCGGATTTCCAGCCGCGCACGCGATCGGCCGGATCGCGGTGATGCGGGAACGGCAGATTCAGGCTGCGCAACAAATCGGTGTCCATGACGAACAAGCTCAAGCCAAATCCGAACACGATCCCCCAGGACAGAAAACGCCGGGCCGCGCGGCTCGCTTGCAGCCGCTCCGTCCAATAGGCAGCGGCCAGCACTGCGAGGCTGACAAAGGCGAGCACGTCCCAGTTCGGCGCGGCCTGGTCGTTGATGGAAAGCAAAAAGTAAAACGCGAAGACCGGCAGGCCGAACCAGAAAAGATACAGGACTTTGAATTGTTGCCGGGCCCGGCGCCAGTTCGCCACCACGGCCCAGGCCAGCGCGAGAAAAAGGAGTGGCGAGAAGGTCAGGAAATGCGCGAAGAGAAACCCGAGCACCTCGAGCGGACGGATACTGAACGACTGGTCGAGACCGCCGCGGGAACGCAGATGGGAAAGCGTGATCCAGGCATGCTGATAATTCCAAATCAACGGCGGCACGAGACAGATGACGAAAACGCCCAGCAACAGATAGACGCCGGGCCGCTTGAATTCGCGGCGATGCCTAGGGACGAGCGCCAGCACCAGCAGGACCGAGATCAGCTCAAACGCGTTCGTGTATTTACAAAGGAAGCCGACCCCGATCAGCAAACCGGTCGCGGCCCAAAGCCAGAGCGACTTCTCCGCGCGTTCGAGCGCCAGCCAAAAGGCGAACATGGCGGCCATCCAAAAGAAGATCGAAAGCGGATCGATGGTCATCACCAGGTTGCCCACGTTGAAAAGCGGGACGGCGTCCAGCGCGATAACGGTCCAGAAGCCGGCCCGCTCGTTAAACAATTTCCTCGTGAAATAATAGGCGAGCAGTGTGGTCGCGGCCCCGAGGATGGGGCTCCAAAAACGGACGCCGAACTCGCCATTGCCGAAAAGCGCGGTGCTGGCGCGGATTGCAAACGCGATGCCGGGGCCCTTGCTGAAATACGCTGGCGCCAGACGCTCCGACCACATCCAGTAATGCGCTTCGTCGAAGGAGAGGTCGCTGGTGCCGAGCATGGTGAAGCGCAGCGCCGTCAAGGCGAGAACGAACAACCAGACCGCTCGGGTGTGACTCATCGGCTCGTTATTCGATCAGGCGCGGGTGGCGCGCAAACACTTCGGGCGCCCAGCGGAATCCCCAGCGTTTCCAGACAAATTCCGCCAGTGCGGCGGCGAGAAAGGCCGCGCCCACCGCCAGGAAGGCGGTTCCGAGCACGTCGCTCGGCCAGTGCGCGCCCAGGTAAATCCGCGAGTAACTGACGGCGGCCGCCACCATGAAATACAACCAGCCCCAGCGACGAAAGAACAGAACGCACATCGTGCCGATGATCACGTTGTCTGTCACATGCCCGGAGGGAAATGAGGGACCGGAATTGTTGCGATCGGTTTCGTCCGAGTAGCGGATCGCCGGCGCCTTGAAGAGGGTGAGGAATCGCGGGTGGGTCCGTTCCAATTGCACCATCCGCACCTTTTGCACTTGTTTCGGCCGGCGGCGATCGATCGCTGTCTTCATGGTGCTGACCAGGAGGTAGTCCGCGAACACGAGAGCAAGCGCCAGGCAGATAACGAAAGCGCGCCCCTTGAAGCCGCCGAAAATCAAAACGCAAATTGCCACCACGATGAGCAACGGCTTCCAGATCTCGATGTCGCTCATCGCCGCCATGAACAAGTCGAGGGCGGGATTCGTCCATCGTTCGTTGATGAGATGAAAAAGGAACTGATCCACGGGAGCTTTAAGCTGTTGGGAAGCTTTAAGTTTTAAGTGTTAAGCTTTAAGGGGCAGAGGTGCGAGTGGTAGTTCCCACTTAAAACTTAACACTTAAAGCTTCGTTGCCTGCATATGAAAACCGTTTTGTCCGCTCTTCTGGTGGCTGCCTCGGCCATGGCAGCGCCGGCGCCGTCGGCGAAGGAAATTCTCGAATCGGTCCGGCTGCGGCAGGCGCAGCAGGAACTGAATCTGCAGGGCCAGCTCCGCGAAGGGGCGACGATCGTTCCGTTTCGCCTCACTCAGACCGGGCCGGTGATTCGATACACCTTTTCGAATCCGGACGAAGCGCTGCAATTGCGCCTGGGCGAAAACGATTCGCGCCTCGAGGAAGTGACGGGGGAAGGCGTGGAGAAAGTCGCGCCGGCGCAGTTCGATCACAAAGTGCGCGGGACCGGCGTGACCTACGAAGACCTGGCGCTGAGATTTCTTTACTGGCAGACCGGGCGCGTCACGGGAGAAAATGAGATTCGAACGGTCAGCTGCTGGAAGCTCGAAATGAAGGCGCCGTCCCGCCAATCGCAGTATTCCAACGTCTGGCTTTGGGTGGGCAAAGAGAACGGCGCCCTCATGAAAATGGAAGCGTACGATTGGAACGCGAAACTTTTGAAGCGCTTTGAGGTTGTATCGGGCCAGAAGATCGACGGCCGCTGGTTTTTGAAAGAGCTGCGAATCGAAGAATTAGATCCCGGGACCGGGAAGGTGAAAACGCGAACGTATCTCGACATCAAGAAATGATTTTACGCAACGGACTGGCGCTTTTTCTGAATTGAAGTAAAAAGGTATCCCGAATGAATCGCCTCACACTCCTGCTCGCCGCGACGCTCAGCGCGTTCCCATTGCCTCTTTTCGCTCAGAATTCTCCGCCGGTCGTCACGCATCAGATCGCCGACGTCACCGAGTATGCCGGCGCGGCCGCCGTGTCGATTGACCTGACAAACGCCTTTACCGATCCCGATGTGAGCGACGCTGTCCGCTTTAGCACGGTCCTGGGCGACATCGATATCGCGCTGTTTGGCCAACAAAAGCCGATCACGGTCGCGAATTTCCTGAAGTATGTCGACCAGGGAAACTACTTCACCAAGGGACAGTCCAGCTTTGTCCACCGTTCCATAGCGGGATTCATCATCCAGGGCGGCGAATGGATTGGCACTTCCAACAACCAAAATGGCGCCATTCAGCCGACCCAGGTCATACCGTTTTCAGCGATTCAAAACGAACCGGGCATCTCGAACAAACGAGGGACGATTGCAATGGCACAGCTCGGGAGCGACGTAAACAGCGCGACGAGCCAGTGGTTCATCAATCTGGGGGACAACGGTGGTCCGCCTAACAATCTCGATACGCGAACTGGTAGTGGGAGTAATGCAGCCGGACCCTACACCGTTTTCGGAAGAGTCGTGAACGACACGATGAGCGCGGTGGACGCGATCGCGCAGGTGCCCCGTTACAATTTTTCGGCGGTGCATCCCTCATTTGCGAATTTCCCGTTGATCAATTACACCTCCGGGGCTCAGGTGTTAGTTGAAAACCTCGTTTCCATTCCCGGCATCTCCCACATCCCGGTCCTCAACTTGTCGTTCTCGACCGACAACTCCAGCGCGACCGTTACGCTTAGCGGAACGAAATTGCTCGTTGCTGGGAAAAGCGTCGGGACCACGCATGTTACGGTGACAGCGACCGATTTGGATGGGGCGTCTGTCTCTCAACAATTCGCGGTAAACGTCATCGCGGCACCGGGCCGGCCGGTAAATCTTTCCACCCGAATGCAGGTGGGGACTGGCGATAACGCCTTGATCGCCGGCTTCATCGTGAGCGGTTCTGCGCCGAAACGCCTGGCTATTCGTGGCATGGGTCCTTCGACGGGTCTTTCCGGCGCGATCGTCGATCCGACTCTGGAATTGCACAACGCTGGGGGAACTATCGCAACGAACGATAACTGGCAGAGTGCTCCGAACAAACAGGACATCATCGATTTCGGGCTGGCGCCCGGTGCGTCGACCGAGTCGGTGATTTTGACGACGGTACCCTCAGACCCGAACGGCATGGCTTACACGGCCGTGATGCGCGGAACGTTTAACACGACCGGCCTCGGTGTCGTCGAGGTTTACGATCTCGATAGCGGCCCGGGCTCGACCCTGCTCAACATTTCAACGCGCGGCCAGGTTGGCGCCGACCCAAATGCTTTAATCGGCGGGTTCATTCTCGGCGGCTCGGAATCCAAGAAGATCCTCGTGCGCGCCATCGGGCCGTCGTTGACGGCGTTCGGCGTACCGAATGCGCTCACCAATCCAACCCTCGAGCTGCGCGATCAAAACGCCGCGCTGATCGATTCGAACGACGACTGGATGAATAGCCCGCAGAAAACGCAGATTCAAAACAGCGGCCTTGCGCCGACTGACCCGAAGGAATCGGCGGTCCTGCAGACGCTGGCCGCCGGTCAATACACCGCGATCGTCCATGGAGCCAACGGCGGAACGGGCGTCGGTTCGGTGGAAGTTTACCAGCTCCCGTAATAGGTCACATACGACCTATAGGACCTATTCTTCGCCGGCGCCCTGGGCGATCTGAGCAAAACTGCGCGGATCGAGGCTGGCGCCACCGACCAACGCTCCATCGATGTCCGGTTGCGACATAAGCGTGCGAGCGTTGTCCGGCTTCACACTGCCACCGTATTGAATCCGGATCTTATCGGCCGTCGCTTCATCGGAAATCTCGCCAAGGACCCGCCGGACAAACGCGTGCGCTTCCTGCGCCTGCTCCGCAGTCGCTGTCTTGCCCGTGCCGATCGCCCAAACTGGTTCGTAAGCGATTACCGTTTCCTGTAATTCTTTCGCGCCCAGACCGGCGAGGCTGCCTCTGAGTTGCGTCGATAACACCTGCTCCACCTCACCGCGCTCGCGTTGCTCGAGGCTCTCGCCGACGCAAAGGATCGGCCGCAGCATTGCTTCATGGGCAGCGCGCACTTTGCGATTCACGATCTCATCCGTTTCGCCGAAGAGCATCCGTCGCTCGCTATGGCCGAGCACGACGTAGCGCACGAAAAGATCGCGCAACATCGCGGGACTGATCTCCCCCGTGAACGCGCCCGAGCGTTCCCAATGCATGTTTTGGGCGCCGACCTTGATGTGCTGCGCGTGCTCCAGCGCCGCGTTGACCGCCGCGATCGCGGTGAACGGCGGCACGATCACGATCTCCACATCCCGCGATTCGCCGATCTCCAGGAGAAACGTCGAGACGAAGCTCGTCGCCTCGCCCTGGGTCATGTTCATCTTCCAATTCGCGGCGACGATTTTCTTTCTCATGACGATAACCTCAGAATTGGAAGTAGATGAAGGGTGCGTAGTTCGGCGGGATAAATAAGAGCACGACCGCGAACGCGCAACCGTATCCGGCGGCGAACACCGAAGTCGGAAGCCGGCGCCACCAATTCGAGAAAACTCCCTGTGAGTTCAGCCAATGGACAAACGCGAGACCGGCGACGACCCAGAGCATCCACGTACCAAGGTCTTCCGTCCCCGCGCTCGGCAGAAACACAAAACTCCGCAACGCGGGCCCAGCATGCGGCAGGTCGACCGCGCGGAAAAATATCCACGCGACACAAACCCAGTACATCGTGAGCAACCAGGCGAGCCAACCGACGATGGATCGCGGGCCTTCGGGAACGACACGCTTCTGCATCTCGCCGGCAGACGGAAGAATTTCCTTCCGGGTATGCGCGCGTCGCTGCCACTCCCGATAGACGATCAAGGCGAGGCCGTGCAGCCCGCCCCAGATCACGAACGTCCACGCGCCCCCGTGCCAGAGGCCGCCGAGCAGCATCGTGACCATGATGTTGCGGTAAACGAACCAGGCAGGCCCGCGATTTCCGCCGAGCGCAATGTAGAGATAATCGCGCAGCCAGCTCGAGAGACTGATGTGCCAGCGGTGCCAGAAATCCGAGATGTTCTTCGCGAAATACGGAAACCGAAAATTAACCGGCAATTGGTAACCAAGTAACCCGGCAGTCGCGATTGCCATGTCGGTGTAACCCGAGAAATCGCAGTAGATCTGGATCGCGTAGCAGAGCACCGCGACCCAGGCACTCGGCATGGTGAAGTTCCACGGCGCATCGAAAAAGCGATCGACGAATGGCGCGACCGCGTCCGCGATGCACGCTTTTTTGATGAACCCCGTGAGGAACAGAACCAGTGCGCCGCGCCCATCGACGTTTGCGAAGCGGCGAATGGTTTGGAGTTGCGGCAGGAACGCAGAGGCGCGCACGATCGGCCCGGCGACCATCTGCGGGAAGAACCCGATGAAACAGGCGAGATCGAGAATGCTCGAGACCGGCTTCAGTTTCCCCCGGTAAACATCGATCGTGTAACTCATCGAGTGGAACGTGTAGAAGCTCACGCCCACCGGTATGATGATGCTTAAGGTGTGCAGGCTCGGATGCAGACCGAGCCAGGCGAGCAACGCGGCGGCTGAGGTAACGAAGAAGTTGTAATACTTGAAGAACGCGATCGTGCCGAGATTCGCGGTCAGGCTCAGGATCAACCAGCCGCGCCGTGCTCGCGAATCTCGCGTGCGTGCGAGCATCGTGCCGACCAGGTAGTCGAGCGCGCTCGAGGCCACGATCAGGAAAAGAAATTTCCAGTTCCAGCAGGCGTAGAAGAAATAGCTGCAAAGAAGCAGCCAGATTTTGCGGGTCCGGTTTTCGCGCAGCGACCAGTAAACGGCGAAGACCGCGAGGAAGAACCAGAAGAATCGAAACTCGACGAAGAGCATGCGCAGTTAAGGTTGGCGTGCGCGCCGGACAAATTCCTGCGCGAGAACGCGAGCAAGATTCTCCGCGGCAGGCCGCGTCAGGTGGCCGTCGTCGATCCGGAATTTCACATCGTAGAAGGCCGGATACTTGCGCGCGTCGTTGAACGCGATGATCGGCGCGGGCGACGGAGTTTGCCGGAAGCGCGACGTCGTTTGAAAAATGATCGGCGTCACCACGAAGATCGGCGCCGCGCCCGCCGCGCGAATTTGGCCCGCGGCGTTTCGGTAACCGCTTTCCGTGGCCGGATCGAGATACTTCTGCGTCGCCTCGGAAACCTCCTGCGCAAGCCGCTGCTGGAACGACACCGCGCGCTCGGCGGACATCGCATCACCCGCGAGCCGGTAGCCATCACCGTGCGGGCCCAGTTCGGATGCGGCGTCAGCGAAACGTTCGCGATCCGCAGCCGGCAGGAAGTCCGCGGCGCGGCCGACATTTGCGTATTGTTTTCCGAACAGCGCCAGGTTCGAAATGAAATCGCGCCGGGCGAGCCAGAGCCGGGTGAGCTTGATGAACCAGTTCGCGTTCCCGCGCGGGTTCAGCGCCTTCTTGAGGGTCAACGCGGTCCGCGGCCAATCGTGCCAATAAACCGCGCGCTGCGTTCCGAGGATATTGTCCCATTTTGTCTGGATGTCGCCCAGCTCGAGCAAAACCCATTTCAGGTTTCGCGGTTTGGTTTTCAGGATTTGTTCGAGCACATAGAAATTCTCCGGCGGATGCATCCCATCGATCCCGAAGTTGAAGGTGTGCGTCGGGAGGCCGTTCTCGCGCGTGGTCGCGTCGAAGATTTCCGGCGAAGCCGAATAATAAAGCCGGCTCGTGCCGACGATGACCGTGTCGAACTCGTCCTTGTGCTCCGTGAAGAACTTCAGCTTCGCCGCGATCCCTTTCGGGACCATTGGCGGAAGAACCGCGTGAATCGCCGCGCTCGTCGCGATGAAAACCGCGAGGGCGATAGCCACATAGAGCAGGCTCTTACTTGTTTGCTTCACTTATCTCTCCTCTTTCCCAAACTCTGTTTGGGAATGCCTTTGTCTTGAAAACTCCGTTTTCCTCCCTGCGAAACAGAGTTTCGCGAGCAAGTGCGTTCCCAAACAGAGTTTGGGAACGAGAAGACGGAAGCAAAGCAAATCGTCGCGCTGGATTACAGCCACGCGATTTATGACTTGTCACTCAGCGCCGCGATGCCGGGAAGTTCCTTCCCTTCGATCAATTCAAGCGAGGCGCCGCCGCCGGTGGAAATGAAAGTCATCTTCTCGGCGAGCCCAGCCTGCTTCACCGCCGTGACCGAATCGCCGCCGCCGATGATCGTCGTCGCTTTCGAGCGGGCCAGCGCTTCTGCGATCGCGA
>JBEEHI010000272.1:0-4913 GCA_041167305.1 Verrucomicrobiota bacterium | reverse complement strand
CTCGAAGACGATCAACATGCCGAACGAGGCGACGGTCGAGGATTGCAAGGAGAGCTACATGCTGTCCTGGCGCCTCGCGCTGAAAGCCAACGCGCTTTATCGCGACGGCTCGAAACTGTCGCAGCCGCTGAATTCGCAGCTGATCGAGGACGAGGCCGACGAGGATGAAGACGCGATCGCCGACATCATCGCGTCGAACACGCCGGCGCGGGCCGCCGCGGTTGCGGAGCGGATCATCGAGCGGGTCGTCGAGCATGTCTCGCGCGAGCGCGAGAAACTGCCGAACCGGCGCACCGGCTATACGCAGAAGGCGATCGTCGGCGGCCACAAGGTTTATCTGAAGACCGGCGAATACAAGGACGGCCGCATCGGCGAAATTTTCATCGACATGCACAAGGAGGGCGCTGCCTTCCGCTCGCTGATGAACAATTTTGCCATCGCGATCTCGCTCGGCCTGCAATACGGCGTGCCGCTCGAAGAGTTCGTCGACGCGTTCACCTTCACGCGCTTCGAGCCGGCCGGCCTCGTGCAGGGCAACGACACGATCAAGAACGCGACGTCGATCCTCGATTACGTCTTCCGCGAGCTCGCCGTGTCCTATCTCGGCCGCTATGATCTCGCGCATGTCGCGCCGGAGGACATGGCCTTCGACGCGCTCGGCCGTGGCGAGGAGGAAGGCAAGGCGCCGGAAGGCGCGAGCGCGCCGGGCCAGCGCATGCTGCCGGGTGTGGTGTCGCGCGGGTTGGTGCGGTCGAAGCCGGGCGACGGGCTGAAGCTGCTGCAGGGCGGCGCGCATGAGGGCCGCACGCATTCGGTGCCGATGGGCTTGGCGACCGCCGGCGCGACGGCGCTGAAAGGTGACGTCTTGGGTGATGTCGAAGCGCGGGCGCGGGAGGCGACGCATAGCGAGATCGCCGAACTTGCCTGGCATGAGCCGGAAGCGGTGGCGCGCGTCGCTGACAAACGCGCCGAGGCGCGGATGAAGGGCTATACGGGCGAATCCTGCTCCGAGTGCAACAATTTCACGCTCGTGCGCAACGGCACCTGCTTGAAGTGCGACACGTGCGGCGCGACGACGGGGTGTAGTTGAGGCACCGCGTAGATGCAGCCGATAGAACTCGGCCGAGTCGTCTGGAAGGCTTACGAGGAGGAAAACGGGGCCAAATCCCCGTTTACGGTGACGAATGACCTCGCAAGACGACTATGAAAATCCTCTGCCTGGAAAGACTTACATTAGTCCGAGACTAGATGCATTCGGCCGACAGGACAGAAAGGTCAGAATCGCGTCTAAAGTGATCGAGTCCGAGGACACTTACGCTTTCGGCACGATAAAAGACGAGGTCGTGCTTCGTCGCAGAGAGGGCGGCAAAAACCACATTGTAGCGAAATTTTTCGAGGACGATCGCAAGCTCTTTGTGCTGACCATACAGGGTTACACGATAGCGACCGATAAACCTCACAATACTTCATTTTCATTCGTCGGAGATGAAATCGATACGCTCCTTCAGTTCGTAGCGAACATACGTTCCGTAGCATTCAAGAGTGCCGGTCGTGTGAACATCTCTGACAAGGAATTGCGAAAACTGGTTCTTTCCGAGTTGCAAGCGCAGACTCTCGTTTCTCAAAACGAGGAGCTTTTCGCTCAAGTTATTGCATCCTCAATTACCACCAGAGATGTTGTCGCTGTTGCATATCGTAAAAAACAATTGGATGTGTTTCAGCAGCTTCTAGAGGATCCAGCTTATTTTGCGCGTGCCAAGGACAAGAAGGGAGTTCGATCAAACGAAGCCTTGTGGCAGAAGTTTTTCGAAAAGAACCCCTGGATTTTTGGTTACGGTCTTAACTACATTTATCTTGAGCAGCTGAATGACAAAAAGCTAGAGCAGGTAGTACAAGGTTACCGGATCGGCGGCCACGGAAAGCGGGTGGACGCATTAATGAAGACCAAAGGAGTAATATCCTCGCTGTGCTTTGTTGAGATCAAAACACACGAGACAGAGCTTTTGGGTACCGATACATATCGCGTCGGGTGTTGGCCTCCTTCATCGGATGTTGCCGGCGCCGTTTCCCAGGTTCAGGGGACCGTTGCCGCGGCTATGGAAACAATACGTGGAGCCTTAGCGCTAGATGATGAAAAAGGATTTCCGACCGGGCAGGAGGCCTTCAACTACTCTCCCAAATCTTACCTTGTGGTCGGCAGACTTTCCGAATTCAAAGGCGAGCACGGTGTGAACAAAGATATGTTTCGATCATTGAACTGTTTCGACGAAACCTGCTGAACCCGGAAATCATTACCTTTGATGAACTGTTCGAGCGCGCTAGGTTCATTGTTCACCAGAATGAATAATGCTTGCCATGTCGTTCGCTGCGAGAGCCGTTGCTGTGCGTACGCCGACCCTCATCCGAGCTTCGCTAACGCGAAACCCACCTTCTCCCGCAAGGGGAGAAGGGCGCCTGCATCGGCATCGCGCGTCATGCCCGGCCTTGGGCCGGGCATCCACGAGAGCGAAGGGCAGTCGATCGGGGTTGTCATTCCCGCGAAGGCGGGAATCCAGACGCGCGTTGCGCTAACGATCTGCATTTGCTGCGATGTCATTCCGGACGCGCGGAACGCGCGAGCCGGAATCCAGGGGCAAACGGCTTCGCAGGCGATCGCGTCAGGGCCGCGCATCGACAGCACGCGCGGCGGGAGCTGCGTCACCCTCATCCGTCGTGCTGCGCAACGACACCTTCCCCCATCAAGGGGGAAGCGGCGCTAACGATCCGGCGTGCGCCGCGATGTCACAACCTGCGCGCCGCGAGCGCGTTCGCCGTCAGCTTCCGCACTCCGTACCTGTGGAACGGAATGATGAAAAAAAGATAGAGTTTACCGGAGAAATTGTGAACGCTGCAGATGGTGGAGACGACGACGCTCGTTCTGTCACCGTCGGGCATTTTCAGGACCGATAGCCTGAAATCCATATGCTTGTTGTTGCGCCCGGCGACCACTTCATCCTCGCTGAGCCAGAAAATTGGCCAGACGCCGATCTTTTCGCCGACCGCATAGCGGTCCTTGATCTCGGCATGGAGGATTTCGGATGCGCTCGGTGCGTCGAGGCCGGCAAGAGAGGCAATCTTGTTGCGCACGATCAGAAGCAGCTTCATCCACAGGGGATGATGGGCGAAAATAGCGAAGAAGATATCGACGATGCCGAGCTCCCTGCGGCTCAGCGGCACCCGGTAGGAGTCACGGAAATACGCGTGCTGCATCGGCTCGCGACTCAGCATGCTACTGGACGGCACCTCGCATTCGACCACGTTCATGCGAAACTCCCGACGTGGCGAACGCCCTGCCCTTTGCCGTCGTGGATGCCGGCGCAAGGTCGGGCATGACGCTGTCGCGGACCGCGTCATTGCGAGCGGAGCGAAGCAATCCAGGGGCAAAAACTCGATGATTGCAACACTTGCCCCTGGATTGCTTCGTCGCTTCTTTTCGAAGTCGGCTATAGCCGACTTCGCATGACGCTCCTCGCAATGACGACCCCTCATCCGGGACTTCGCGCTCCTTCTCCCGCACACCGAGGAGGAGTGCTAATGATCGGTCCGAGCGAAGGACCCATGCACGAAATTTCCGAAACCCGCCGCGCGCGGCCGATGCAGCTCGCCGAGACCGAGCTGATCATCGATTATTTCCATTCGGCGTCACCTGAATTCCTGAACACTCTCGGCGTCGACCCTTCGCGCCTGCTTGAGCGCGCGCAATGGAAGGCGCGGTTCGAGCACCGTTTCGCCCTGCCGATCGAGGAGCGGAATTTTTTCGCCATTCTATGGGAGATCGACGGACGCCCCGCCGGGTGGTCGAGCGCCGACAAGGTCGTCTTTGGGCAGGAAGCTTATATGCATTTGCACGTCCTCGATCCCGAGCGGCGGGGACAAGGCAACGGCACGTTCTTCGTCCGCGAGAGCGCGAAAATCTACTTCGACACGCTGCGGATCAGCCGATTGTACTGCGAGCCCTACGCCTTCAACGTCGCGCCGAACCGCACATTGCAGGCGGCGGGCTTCAAATACGTCAAGACGCACGAGACGGTGCCGGGTCCTTTCAATTTCCACCAGCCGGTGACGCGCTGGCTGCTGGAAAGCGGTTCTGCTTGAGCTCGGCGGCGGACACGGCGTCATGGCGGAAGCCCTTCACCGGGCTCGCGCTGCCGCAAAATTTAATGTTGGAAAACTTATCCCCGGTCCCCCGCGCGCTCGTATTCTCTCCGCATCCCCGCCCACACGAGGGCATTTCCGGAAGTGGTTCCGAAGTGCGGGCGGGGAGCGGCGCCTGCGGCTGGGGGTCCACCTAACCCTGAGCCTCGGGAGGCTTTCGCAAACGGCGTCAAGCCGACACCCGCTCGCGGCGAAACCTGCGGGCGCGGAGGAGGTAAGGCGCCGAGTGACCCGCCCGTCCGGCAATATGACCGGTCCGCCCCTCGAGGCTTGAGCGGGCCCAGGTGGCGTTAAGCCAAACCGGGCCCCCGAAGATGCGGGACGCGAAAGACAGAAAACGCCGCACACGGACGCCGGGCGACCGGCTTTTTAGTTCTAAGGAACGGCCGCCCGGCGCCCGTGTCCTCTGTTCTTTCGCACGTGCTGGCGGGCGGCGGCGATGACGCGCGCCTGTCGACCAACTGGCATTCCACATACATGAACCCTCCGGATATTCGCAGATCAGACTCGCGGGATGTGCAGGAGGCGCATTACTCCCCCGAGGCATGTATTTCATAGTAAATCACGTCCGAATCACCGATCGCTCAAGCCTGATGACCGCTTTGTGACCGCAGACGATCATTTGCGACTTGAAGAGTCGCCCGAGGCCCGCCAAGTTAGGCCATCCGCCGCGGGGGCGCTCTTGCCGGTGCGGCGACAAACAAAAGAGGATTGGACAT
>JBEEHI010000271.1:0-5640 GCA_041167305.1 Verrucomicrobiota bacterium | reverse complement strand
CGCGACCGCGCCGCGCGATTTACGCGCCCTGCTACACCCCGGCGGGACCGGCGGCGTTCGCGCGCGATCGCGATTCGAGCCGGCAGGTTTGGAGCGCGACCGAAGGTTATCCGGGCGATCCGGCCTATCGGGAATTCTATCGCGACATCGGCTTCGAGCTGCCCACCGAATACCTCTGGCCCGGAGTGAACGACGCGTTGCGGAAATTCACCGGCATCAAAAATCACCGCATCACGGACCGGCACGGTGAGAAGGATCTTTACGATCCAGCTGCGGCGGCGCGGGCCGCGGAGGCACACGCCGCGCATTTCCTGGAAATGCGGCGCCAGCAGCTCAACGAACTGCGCGCGCTCGATTTCGATCCGATCGTGGTCGCGCCTTTCGACGCGGAGTTGTTCGGCCACTGGTGGTTCGAGGGCCCGCAATTTCTAGAGGCCTTCATCCGCAAGGCGGCGCACAGCCAGCAAGACCTGCGGTTGACCAGCAGGGCGCAATATGGCCATCAAGATTTCCAGCTCACGACGCCGACAGATTTTCTGGCCGAGCACCCGACCCAACAAACCGTGGCGCCTGCCGCTTCGAGCTGGGGCGAGAACGGCCATCTCGGCGTCTGGCTCGATAAGACCAACTCGTGGATTTATCCGCATCTCTATTCGGCGGCACAGCGAATGACCAAAGCCGCGCGCGCGTCGGAGCGAGACGAACGGCCGCTCACGGAGCGCATCTTGAAACAAATGGCGCGCGAATTATTGCTCGCGCAATCGAGTGACTGGGCGTTCCTGATCAAGACTGGAACCGCGAAACATTACGCGACCAAACGAGTCACCGATCATTTGCTCCGGTTCAATCGGCTGTATGATCAATTCGTGACTGGGCAGGTGGACGAGGCTTTTCTGGCCAACTGCGAATGGCGCGACAACATTTTCCCGGACATCGATTGGCGCCGCTATGTTTGATCTCCTCCTAAGGAAAAGAAATGGGCTGGTCTTTTGCACCCTGCTCTTGATCGGTCCGCTGGCCGCGCAAGAATCGCCGTCGCCATCACCGAGCGCTTCGGAGCGCAACATCCGGATCAGCTTCGTCCCGCCGCTGCTGGATGGAACGATCAGTCTCGGCGTTTACGACGAGAAGGGGAAACTGGTCCGCGTCCTTTTTCGCGAAGCGGACATCAACGAATTCAACATCGGCAGCGACGCGCTCTCGACGAGTTGGGACGGAAAGGACGACGCCGGCGAGAATGTGCCGCCGGGCAAATACAGCGCGCACGGCTTTGTGGTCGGCGACCTGAAAATCGAAGGCATCGGATTTTTCTTTAACGATTGGATTAGCTCGGCGGAGGGGCCGCGCTTTTCCCGGATTCGGTCGCTGGCCATGAAAGATAAAAATCTGTTGCTGGCGGTCGACCTGGTGCCGCCCTCCTCGGGCCACGTGCTCTACGACGTGGAGGACAAGACCGTGAACTTGAAAGACACCGACGAGGATCCCAAACCGCCGACGTCTCCCACGGTCGCCGCGAGCGACATCGATCCGATTGCAGCGGTCCCTGGGCGCGAAAACAGCCGCTGGGTGATCGATCGGACGGCGAAAGGCGCGAGTACAATCGAGGTGAAACAGTTCTCCTCGAAAGGCGACTTTCTGCGCCGGCTCCCGATTTCGCCTAACGACCCGCTACCGAAAGCGATCGCCGCTTCCTTGACCGAAGACAAAATTTACCTCCTGGAAGAAGACAGCGCCCGGCGACGGGTCCGCGGCCTCAGCCTGGCGGCGACGAAAACCGAGGGGAGCGCACAGCCGGTCTCGGAATGGAAAGTGGATTTTGAAAAATCAATCGTGGCGCACGCGGAGTTTTCGGTCGTGGAGGGCAAAGTCGTGGCGGTTTCCCAGGGAACCTCCCCGGAGACAGCGAAGATCAAACTCCAGGCTAACCCGTTGCTGAATGACGATCGCGTGACCGTCGAGATGATGGTCGGCTACGACGCGGACGGCAGTTTTCTCAAAGCGGCGGACGGCCTTCCGCTCTGCACCATCAGCGAAACCCAGGAGTTGCGTCGCGCATTGCTTTGGCTCCACGACGCGACCGCGCTCGATGTTTTTCAGGACGACGGTGCGGTCGTCGAACAGTTTCGCGTCACCGGCGTGGACCAGATGATGAGTTTCGATTGCGGCGGTTTTGAATTGAAATGACACGCCGCCTTCGCTGAGATTCGACGATGCCGCGCGACATTGTTTATTTCGACCTCGAAACGCAACGAACGGCGAACGACGCCGGCGGCTGGGCGCGCAAAGGCGACATGCGCATGTCCGTCGGCGTTGTTTTTAGCACCGCGACGGGCCGCTACGAAGTATTCGGCGAAGCGCAGGTCAACCAGCTGGTGGAGCGGCTGCGCCGCGCCGATCTGGTGGTGGGATTCAACGTCCTGAATTTCGATTACCAGGTGCTGATGGGTTACACGATCCTCGATCTCGTCGCGGAACTTCGGACCGCCGACCTGATGGCGGACATGGAACAGCGGCTCGGGCATCGGCTGGGCCTGGACGCGATCGCGCACGCCACGCTCGGGATTCAAAAAACCGCCGCGGGCCTGGACGCGATCCGCTGGTGGCGCGAAGGGCGCATCATGGAGATCGCGGAGTATTGCTGCTTCGATGTAAAGGTGACGCGGCTCGTGCACGAGCACGGTTGCCGGCACAAGGAGCTATTCTTCCACGATCGCTTCGCGCGGAAACAGCGCGTCGAGATCGACTGGGCGCATCTGGACTTGGAGACGGCCTGCCCTCAGGCCGTCTAACGAACGTCGGACACGCTCACGGCCCGAGGGCGGGCCGTCTCCAATATCGGGCTACTGCAATTGGTAAATTTCCACCAGGGCCACGCCCGTTGCAGCGCCCGAGCCGCGGACAATCGCCGTGTAATTGCCCGGCGCCAGCGGCGCGGAAATGAGAGCCGCTTCACGATCGTCGCTCGGCGCGATGCCGGTAGCGACGATCTGGCTTTCCTGATCGGATCTCCAATTGTCGTTCATCGCGAGAGTCGTGCCGGAGGCATTGTGGAGCTCCAGCATCGGGTCCTGCAAAGCATTCGGCACTCCGACCGCCGTCAACGACGGCCCAATGGCGCGCACCAGCACCGTCCGGTTCTGGGAGCCGCCGATAATAAACCCGCCGATCATGACGTTGTCGCCGCTCTCGACAAAGCCACGCGTGGCGAGGTTGGCCGGATTGGCCGGCGCCGGTTGATCCAGATCGTAAAGCTCCACGACCCCGATCCCTGTGGCACCGCCCACACCGCTCATGATCGCGGTGTAATTCCCCGGCTGAAGCGTGGCGACAATGGCGGATTCCTTCGGGTCGGGGGGTGGAATGGTGCTGTCGATGATCTGCTGTTTCTGCGCGCTGTTCATCCAATCGTCGTTCGTGAACAACGGATTGCCCGTACCGTCGAACAAGGTCAGCGTCGGATCGGTCAACCGGCCGGGCAGAGGCTGGTTGTTCGCCGTGAGCGAGGGGCCGATCCCGCGCAGGATCACTTTCTTCGACGCGCTACCGGTGAGGATGAAGCCGCCGATCAAAACGTTATCGCCCGTCTGCACTCGCATCCGGGTGGCCAGGTTGACCAGGGCGGGCGATGCCGGCGCCACCACGAGTTTCAGGACCTGTCCGGAGGTACCGCTCGGCCCCAGGTTCCCGCTCCCCAAAGCATAGATCTCTCCGTTCTCGTCCCGGCCGAACGCTTTCAGGAACAATCCGAATGAGCGATCGTTATTGCCGATGCGCAGTTCCCTGATCACGCCCGAATTCAGGTCGTCCATGTAAAACAGGTGACCGTTTGGCGCCGTAAAGGCGGTGGAGAAATCGCCGAAGACATACTTGCCGGTGAGCGCGGGGATCGTGGACGCGCGATACAGGTACCCGCCAAGGACCGCGATGCCGTTCTCGTGGCTGTACTCGGCAACGGGATTGCTAAGCGCGGGATCCGGCGAGGGATCCAGGGTCGCGTTGCCGTTTGCCGGATTGAAGAGAAAAGTGCCTTCCTTCTTGTTCCAGCCGTAGTTTTTTCCTGCCTCGACCAGATCGATCTCCTCGATGTGGTCCTGGCCGACGTCCGCCACGATGAGCTTATCGGTGACGGCGTCGAAGCTAAAGCGAAACGGATTGCGGAATCCGTAGGCGAAAATCTCGGCGATGTTGCCGGTGCCCACGAATGGATTGGAAGCAGGGACGCGATACTTGCCGTTGGCACTGATGGGATCGGTGCTGGCCGGTTGGGCCGAGGGCACGAGCGGATCGATCCTCAGAACTTTTCCGAGAACCGTGGTGAGTTTCTGGCCGTTTCCAGTGGTGGCATCATGGCCGTCGCCGACGTCGTTGGCTGCGCCACCGTCGCCTAACGAGATGTAGAGATAATGGTCGCTCGGCCGGAAGACCATCTGCCCGCCGTTATGATTGAATTCCGGGTGATCGATCCGCATGATCTCGCGGCGCGTTGCCACGTCGACGATGTCAGGATTACCGGCACTAACCTGCCACTCCGCGATCACGCTTTGATTGTCAAAGGCGCTCTGATTCGGCACCGTGAAGTCGGCGGCGCCGGTCACCGGCTCGCTCGTGTAGGTGTAAAGTTTTCGGAAGCCTGGGCTGTTCGAATCCGCGAAGCCGGGATGGAACGCGAGACCGAGAAGACCGCGCTCATCGTAACCCGCCATCAGCGCCACGAGACGGCCTGAAACATCGAGAAATGGCGTCGCCAGCACCTGGCCATTTTTCAGAACCTGAATCTGGCCCGTCTGGTTAACAATAAACATGCGTCCAGTTCCGTCATTGGCGGAAACGAAATCCACCGGCGAGGTGAGGCCGCTCGCGACCGATTGCAGCTCAACGCGCACCGGCCCCTTGGCGATTCGCGGAAGCAACGGCGTGGCCGTGGGTGTGGCGGTAGCCGTCGCAGTCGCCGTGGGTGTCGCGGTCGCCGTTGGTGTGGGAGAGGGCGTTGGACTGGCGACATCCGCAACCTCCACTGAACTGCTCATTATGGCTCCGTGATAGGTGCAATAATAAGGGAAACTCCCGGCAGTCGTGAAGGTGTGCGAAAAACTAAAGGGAGCGGATTGAACGCCGGAATTGAAATCCGTAGTCGGATGATTCGCGGTTCCGGAAGTGACGCTATGAGGCGACGAGCCCCAAGTCCAATGAACGGTGTCTCCGGCATTGATCGAGACCGGGTCGGGCGAAAAGGACATACTCCCACCGGGACCGACCGTCACGTTCACCGTCGCGGCTTTTCCATTGGCGGCATGAAAGATAACTGCAAGGGCGATAATGATCGCAGCAACTGCGGCGTTTAGATTACTTCGCTTCATATTGATAACCTCCATAGGGGAAGACCCCGGTGCGGAATGTCCGCAAGATGGAGTGTTCGAGCCCGTTTCTCCGCAGACGAGCACGAAAAAGTAACGCAGCTGTTACCTTTTGCGGGTCCTCGACGGAACGAAACGCTTCCTAGTCACCGTCCGCATTCTTTGTTTAGTTAAGGCCCTTATGTCTTCCGAGCCTCAGCAAACCTTGGCCAAGAGCGCGAGTGTCAGCGGCACATCGTTGCATACCGGAGAAAAGGTCACGCTTAAACTTCAGCCGGCGCCGGTC
>JBEEHI010000270.1:0-18368 GCA_041167305.1 Verrucomicrobiota bacterium | reverse complement strand
GGATATCCACATTGCTTTGGCCGTTGGCATCGGCCGTATCAAGCGCCTTGTTCAGGGTGATGGTCGGGTCGTACTTAGCCTGGATAGGACAGATCGGGATGCAGTTTGTGTTACCGGCGCAGACGCGTCGGCCGTCATAGGGCCGCGAGTTTCGTCCGGCGGGGGTGGGATAAACTGTGATTGGTTGCCCTTCGAATTGTTGCTGGCCGTTGAGGACGCCGGCGAAGACCTGGTCCGTCATCGTCAACGGGATTTCCGGATTGGGGTACTGGTAACCGGGGGTGAAAGTAACGCCGAGGTAGGCCTGATGCGCCACGTCCGCGGAAACCCCAATCTCCTTTTCCGCGTCGTCGTAATACGCGGTGGTCCGGCCGGGCTGCGGCAACCCAAGATCTTCGTAAGCAATCGGCCAGTCGGTCCCCTGGCCATACTTTGTCTGGAGTTTGAAATCGTTCGGAAGAAAACGAAAGCTGCTTCCAAGCCAATGCCAAAAAGTCCCGCCGCCTCGACGCTCGTAAGTGCTGCTGAAAGGCAAAGGCGATGTGCTTTGATCCAGATAACTCTTGGATGGGTCCGACCAATTGAACAGGTCCACGACGGTGGCGCGCGGGGCATTGGGATTGTTTGGATAAGGCGACTCGGGTGTCTTGATTAAGTTGGTGTAGAACTGCTCCATGTAAGCCTCGCGGCTCGTCGGCACGGAGGCGCCGGACTCGACGATCAACACTTTCTTTCCCGCCTGACCCAGCTTGTAAGCTATGATCGAACCCGCCAGGCCAGCTCCGACGATCACGACATCGTAATTCTTAGTTTGAGCCATTGGAGGAACTCCCGTTGTTCACTTGGATAAACTGGTCAAAGGCAGGAGGAGGCCCAGCCCAATACCCGAAGCTCCACATGCTGTAGCCCATCGGATGGGACTGCATGACTTTCCAGACCAGGCTTTCCTTGTAAGCTTGCGAGGAGACGACCTGGATCGCGGTCCCCGGGTTCTGCGGATCGTACCAAGTCCCAAGGAGCCACATCTTGATGATGCTCCGTCCAACCGGGCCCAGGGTGGGATCCGCCAGAACGAACGCGGCGGCTTGATCGGCGCCGAGTTCGGTGCTTTTCGCTGTGAAAGTGGCAAGGAGATTGTCAAAGGTAGCTGGAGGCACCTTGCTCGCGGCGCTTTGAACCATGGCGAGGTATTGCCTGGCAATGCCGATGGGATCGATCGCGGGTTGTAGCTGCGCGGGGTTCACCCCCGTCAGTGCGGAAGAGAGACTCACAAATTGGTCCAAGGGTGTACTCATGGCTTGAAGGTCTGGCTACTGCGCTCGCTCGAGCAGGAAGGTGAAATCGGAAAAGATCGGGATGTTACCGGGCCGCTGGCTGGTGTAGGTGGTCGCATTAGCGTGGCACTCCATGCAACTGGAAGAAACATTCGGGACCTGCCCTTGGATGTAAGTCTCCAGGGTGGTGTTGCCGAGGAATTGCGGAGCCGGCGTGCCAATCCGGTCCACGGGAGCGGACGTCTCGACATCACAACCGGCCGCGGGGTTGGTGGGCCATTGCGTGTTCACCAGCTCGTAGTTGAGCCAGACCGAGTCCGGATTCACCCTGCGCAGCGCTGCGTGATAAAGAGTGGTAAGCACTTTCTCCGGCGATGGGATCGGGATGTTGCGCACGACCTGGACGCGGCGGTCCGGAGGCTCGGTCTTGTTCGGATCCCATGGCCGCGGGGGCGGTTCGTTGGGCGACGGGGCCGGACTCGTCTTGTTAAAGAAATTGTATCGCGGCTTCGAAGGCGTTTCTCCCTTGGTCGGACAATTGTCGACATGCTCGAACGTCGACCAGACCCATTGCGGAGCGCTGCCGGTTTTGTGCACGATGTGCATACCGACCAGACCGAGGGTCATCACTTCGCATTTCTCGACCACGGGTGGACTGCTGGAGGGCGGCGTGTAGACAACGGCTTCGATGACATGAAAGCGACCGCTCTTCTTCTCGTCATCGTTCAGGATTTTCCAGGACGCCTTCACCATGATCGCGCCGAGGCTCCCCGGAGCGGGATTGGCCGAGCCGCAGGGAAACACGACTTTGGTGGCGCTGCGCTGGCCCTCCTTGCTGTAAAGCTTGTTCGCCACGATCGCGTCGAACATGGGCTTGTTGACCACGATCTCGAAGCGGGCGTAACGACCGTTCTGATCGATCAGGGGGCCGGTCTTGAAGGGCTCTGTCGTGTCGCTTAAAAGATTGGGCGTTTTTCCGACCTGGTTAAGAGGGGTCATTCCATCCTTGAAAAGAGCTTTGCAGGCAGGCGGCCAATCGGCCGGTGCGGCATGTGGAGTTCCCCATGGCGGAGGAGTCGCGCCGCCCGGGAGGAAAATCTCGTAAGCCTCCTTCCAACTTTGCCAAACCGTGGGGGCATCCTTGTTTTGGCCGATTTGAGTGCCGGTGTCCGGTTGCCCATCAGGCTTTGCCGGCCAGTTCAGCGCAACAAAAGTGTTCCAGGAGAGAACGTCGAAATCGTGCTGCAAACTTTCGAGGTTAGGATTCTTCTCAACGACGCTGACATCGAACGGGATATCCGGACTCAGCGCCGGGAGAGAAGGAGACGGCGAGGGAGAAATTGCCGCAACGGTGATCTGAGGCGCCGGAGTGCTTGGGGTGGGACTTTCCGTTGCGGTTCGATTCGAATCCGGACAGCTGGTCACCAATCCGAGCACGGCTATGCCGCCGGCTAACCGAAGCGATCTAAGGATCAGGTTCAGGGAGGCCATTTCGCCACTTATTTCTCAGGTTCTGTGACAACGTCTCGCACTATGGGCTGAACGATCTCTCCGTGAACGGGTGGCGGCGGTTCTTTGGCCGCTCTCGCCGCGTCGGAAGGCGCCATCATCATAGCGGCTCGTGGGGATGCAGGCGTCGCCTTTGGTTGAGGGGGTTCGGCGTAAATGCCGCCCAGGTTTGTATAACCAGCGTCGAAGTTCGCGAGGCTGATCGCCAACTGGAGACTAAAATCCGCGGACTTCGCATTGGCATCGAAGGGCACTCCGCATTTCACATTCTGGAACCAGCGCATCCATCCCGGCGATCCGACAGGAGGTCCATTCTTCATGAAGAGCGGGCTCAGGGCCGAGTACTCCGGATATTCCGCGGTCATGTGGCAACTCATGCAAGAGCTCTGCGGGTTATCGACGGGGCCATTGAGCCGTCCGTTCCACCCCAGGTGCGTCGGCGGCAGTTCCTTGGGATCGGCGTTAATCGCCGACTCCTTAAGGTTCGGATTGATCTTGGTGACAGCCGGCTGCGGGTTTGTGTAGGTGCTGTCGGTGATGGTCGGATCGTTGCCCCACATGATTCCGACCGGGATGAGATTTTGCCATGGGACTTTGTTCGCAAGCTGTCCGTTATATTGGAAGGTGCCAAAGACCCAGCCAGTCGGAGCCCGATGATCACGCACCGCGATGTCCATTTGGATAAGAGACATGGGCCGAACCGAGCGAGCAGGGTTCTCGTAGGTGGCCTGGATGTAGGCGTTCCATTGGAGCGGATTGGTCAGGGAAGGAACTTGTTCGCTCGGCACATCAACAAAAAGCAACTTCGAGATCACGGTCCCTTCCAGGAATCCGTTAGGCGTGTTGGTCGCGGCGGGGTTCGGGGCGAAATGGTTTTTCCATACTTGGCCAATCGTGTAACCGCCGAAATCATTAAAAAAACCGACGGCATAGGTCTGGTAATGCTCACCGGGCTTCGGCTGTCCCTGGCCGACCGCTAATTGCCCTGGCAGGACCGGTGCTTCCTTGGTAAGTCCTCGGACCCCTTCGCGGCCGGTGGTTCCGTAATGCTGCCACGGCATGTGATACCATTTGCGCACCTTGTTCTTCTCCACTCGCCAATCCACTTCGACGTTCCCTTCGAAGCAGTAATCGCGAATCGCCATCATGTAGTCGCGCCAGCCGGTAAAATCCGGGGTAAGGCCTTTCGGAAACTTGGCAAAGAACGCCGGCAACTTCTTGCCGTCAGGCTTTGTCGCCGGATAATCCTGGCTAAGGCGAAAGACTTCTCCGGTAGACGAGGGAGCCATAAATCCAAAGTCTGGAAATCTCGGCGACGGCGAAGGCGGTGCCGCCCGGACCAGGCCAATGGACATCAATCCGGCAAGGGCGGGGGCGCATAACAGCAATTTAACTGCGCTTTGCCGGCGTATGATACCGGTCGTAGGAGGATGAAGGTTTTTCATAGGGGTTAGGGGAATGGGTGGGGCAGGGGTGTGATGATTCTGATCCGTGCGGGGGCACACAGTAAAGTACAAAGTTGTCCGGCCATTGCGTGGGAGCGCATCTGCCGCAGGTAGAGAAGCAGGCGTGCGAGTTAGCGAACGACGACTTCCACCGGCAGGAGATGGTTGATCATGTAGGTGCCGCGATCTCCGCTGCGCTCGGCGGGCTGGACGAAGCCGCTTGAATCGGTCGCGCGCGCGAAAATGGTATGGCGTCCGGGAGTTGCCGGCGTGCGCCATTCGGATTCCCAAAGGCGCCACGCATTCTTCACTGGTTCGCCGAGAAGTTTTGCGTCCTGCCAAGAGCTGCCTGAATCGAAACTGAGTTCCACCCGCGTGATCTCCGCCATGCCGCTCCAAGCGGCGCCGTGAACGCGATACTTCGAATTGCCGGCAATGGTTTCGCCATTCTCCGGCCGCGCAATCTCGGCCTTGGTTTGTTGCTCGGCCAGCGGCGCGAGAGTGGGCAACAGCCCGGAGCGATCCCAGTAGGTGTAATCGAGCGATTGATAGAAACCGTTGAACGGTTTGTCCGTGACGACGATTCGTCGCAGCCATTTCACCGAGGCCATGGCGTACCAGCCCGGCACAATGGCCCGCAACGGAAAGCCGTGGGTGGCCGAGAGCTTGTCGCCATTCATTTCATAAGCGAGCAAAACATCCGCGCGCGCTTTGCTCAGTGGCAAACTGCGGCAAAACGAAATTTTGCCAGCGGGCGTCGGCGTCTTGTCGACCTCTCCTTCATCCGCGCCTTCGAGGATCACTTCAAGCGCGGTTGCTTTGAGCCTGGCACGCTTGAGTAACGCGGAAAGCGGAACGCCGGTCCACGACGCGTTGCCGACTGCGCCCAGCCCCCACTGCACGCCTTTCGCCTTTGGCTCCAGGAAAATCCGGTTGTTTCCCGCGCATTCGAGGGTGGCCGCGACCGTGCGCGACTCCATTGCGAGCAGGTCGTCGTAGGCCAGCTCGAATGGCGCTTCCACTTCGCCTTCGATCTTCAAACTCCAGTTGTCCGCGGATATCGCAGGAACCGGAAAGTGGCACCGAACGAAGAAGGATTCGTTAGGCGTGATAAAACCATCCAGGCTGGAGAACGGCATCTCCAGGTTCAGCGGCTCCTGTTCGCGGACGATCAGGCCGGTTGATAAATCGGTTTTGTTATCCGCAGATTTCACAGATTAGCGCAGATTTTCTTAAGAGGATCGAAAGCCAAACTCTATCAGAATCTGCGTCCATCTGCGAAATCTGCGGATGATTATTTCTCCACTGGAAACTTCGCGGCTTTCCAGGCGTGGAAGCTTCCGGGGAGATTGCGAACGTCGGCGAAACCTTCCTGTTGCAGCAAACTGGCGGCGAGACTGGCGCGGTAACCGGTCGCGCAATACACGAGGACCGGGCGTTGCTTATCTAGTTCGCCGGAGCGTTTCGGCAATTGCGGCAGGAAAATGTGGGTCGCGCCAGGGATGCGGCCGTTTTTCCATTCCGCGGGCCCGCGGACATCCAGAAGTTGCAGACCGTTCCGGGAAGCGTGCAGTTCGTGAATGCTCATCTGGGGCAACTCGCGCAATGGATAGCCGGCGTTCTGCCAGGCGCGCATTCCGCCGACGAGATAGCCGGCGAACTTCGTGTAACCGGTGCGGACAAAAAGCTGCGATACCTTTTCCACGTCGCCGTCGTTCTCGAGCACCAGGAGAATCGGCTTTTCCGGATCAAGAAACCAGCCGGCCCAGATGGAGAGAATGGGGGTGGCGGCGATATTCATCGCCCCTTCGATATGGCCGCCGCCGAACCCGAGCATCGTCCGCGTATCGACGAGCTGATATTTTTTCTCCTCGACCATTTTCTTGAACGTCGCGGGCGCCAGCGCGGGAATGATCGGCAAACGGCCGAGCACTTCAGGCCCAGCGGCGTTAACTTTCTTCATCCGCTTGTAATAGGTGGGCTCCGGTGGCGTCGTCGAAAGGGCGTAGTCGACAAAAGCCTGGCGTTCATTCCGCTGGTAATACGGATTGAAGCGCTTCTCGTAGCCGATCGTGCTATCGAGCCGTTCGCCGATGTCCGCGCCGCAGGGCGAACCGCTGCCGTGCGAGGGATAGATGATCACGCCGTCGGGCAGTTTCGCGTAGAACCCCCAGAGCGTGTCGTAAAGCTGCGATGCCAGCTTATCCGCGTCCCGTCCCAGGAGATCGGGACGGCCGGCGGAGCTGACGAAAAGCGAATCGCCGGTGAAAACTCCCCACGGCGTATCAGCGTGATCCTCCTCCGCCGCAACGTAACTAACGTGCTCGGGCGTGTGGCCGGGGGTGTGACGAGCGGTGAGGATCAGTGATCCAAACTTGAATTCGTCTCCGTCCTTCACCGCCTCGCGCTCGAAGCCGTACTCCGCGCCGCCTTCGCTGCTGGCGTAAATTTTCGCCGTGCCGGTGCGATCGGCCAGCTCGCGCGAACCGCTCACCAGATCGGCGTGAATGTGGGTCTCCAAAATGTGCGTGATGGAAACACCGCTCTTGCGCGCCAGCTCGAGATAGATTTCCACGTCGGGCCGCGGGTCGATGACGGCCGCCGTGCCTTCTTCGTCATCGCCGATCAGATAAGAGACCGCGGCGATGCCGTCCGTGACAATGCGTTCGAAGATAAGAGACATAAGCTTTCCGACTTTGGTTTGCGGCGCCTGAAAACGCCGAGGCTTTATACAACGGAAGGGGACCTGCTGTCTTTCCGAAATTTCAATTCGCCGGTTTAGGCCGTTTTGCTTCGGCGCGCTTCTGCGCGGGGCGCGAGGTCGTGGCGGCGGTTTCGTTCACGGCGATTTTCGAAGGCGGGATCGCATGGGCGGCTCGGTATTTCGCAGTCGCCAGGCCCAGCAGAAACATGATCAGAACGAAGAAGATGGTTTTCTTTTCTTCCGGCGTCAGCACGAAGATCTGGCGCTGCGCCGCTTTCTTTGACGCCGGCGGCTTCACTCCGATCGTGGCCTCACATGGAGCGACCGGTATTTGTGCCGGATGTTCTCATCGTAGAAGCGGGCTTTCGAACGCGCCTGGAGCAATGCGTCGTAAACATCCGGCGCTACGTCGAGGTAGCGGTAGATCGCGCCATTTCGGAATTCGATTTCAAGGACGCGGAGGCGTTTGCTGTAGCCCACCGTCGCGAGTGCGGTCGATTCAACCGGAACGCGCCTGATTCTGGAGACGATGCCGACCGGGTCAGGCGCCGGTGCGGGATCAGCCTGAAGCGTGATCGCAGCGAGAAGAAAACCTGCCGCCAACGCAATGGGGGAACACCGCCGCATGGCTAACTCTTGTACGGAAAGAGCGATGTGATTGTCGAGCGTGAACGCTCAGTAACATCCTGCTCATGATCCTGATCGTGCTCATGATCCTTCCTGTCTGCCCCGCCGCTCCCGCAGGATCAGGATCAGGATCATGAGCAGGAAAAGAAAACTATTTCCCCAGCGGAGTCGTGACGTCCGTTCCGGCTGGCGGAGTGAATTCAAAAGTCGAAGCCGGAATCGGCGCGCGACTTTCGTTCGAGTAGCTGGTGACGATCCGGTCGCCATTCGGCTGGACCATTTCCGTGCGAACGACCTGAAACTCGTTGTTCATCTTGATCGTGAAAGTCTGGAGAAACCGTTTCATCGAGGGATTCCGCGGCAAGAGTTGCATTTGATAGCCGTCCGCCTCTTTCGTGGCCGAGATATGATAAGTGGCTTCGACATTCTCCAGGTTCAAACTGGCGGTGATCGCGGAAATGCCGGCGTCGAGCGGGGAACGGTGGCCTAACGAGTAATGCTCGGCGGAATGGAATTTCGGGTAGTAGATCCAGAGCTGCTGGCCGTCGCTCACCGTGATGCTGGGCGACGATCCTTTCGCTTCGCGGCGAAATTTGTTCGGACTTTGGAACCAGATCTTGCCGGAGCTGACGATCGGTTTGTTCAGCATCTTGACGTTCTTCTCTTCCTGGAAGTCGGCCTGGACCTGGGGCGCGGCGGTGCGTTTCTCGCGAATCCGGCCGAGCAAGGCTTTCAGATCGGGAGGAGAAAGAGGTTCTGCGGGAAGCAGGGCAGGAAAGAGCAAGAGCAAGAGGAAGAGGAAAGAATATCGATTAAACATTTTCAGGTTCTTTGACGAACGGCTGCAAAGATTCTTCGCGCCAGGATTTCGGTTCGGCCGCAGCCGCCGCTGGCAAGGTGAAGAAGATCGTCGCGGCCAGGCTCCAAAACAAGCCGAGAGCGCACGCATATCCGAGGCCGGCCAGCGTCGGGTTGTTCGCAGCGCCGAGCGAGCCGAAGCCGCAGATCGCCGTTAATCCCGCGAGGATGACCGGCTTCACCACGCCGGCCACGTCGTGATCGAGCTGCCGTGCTTTTTTCCAAACGAGCAAAACGTAGATGCCGTAGTCCACGCCGATCGCCAGGACGAGGCGGAAGGCGAGCACGTTCAGAAGATTGAGCGGAATCTGCAGCAACTTCATCGAGGCGATCATGGCGCACACCGCCATCGCCAGAGTCGCCACCTGTATGAGCCAGAGCCGCCAGTCGCGGTAGAGCAACGCGAGCAGGGTCGCATCGAAGAGCGCCATCAATCCGCTGATCAGGATCAATTGCCGATGCGACCAGGGCACAAGATCGGTGAGCGTAAAGCTCCAGCCGGAAAGAACCATCGGAACGCCCGCAACCGGCAATTCGCGGTGCAACATTTCTTTTTGTTCCTGGGTCGCGATCGGCTCGTTGGTGGTGACGAAGCCGGTGGTGAGCAACGGATCGTGCGCGAAATAGCGATCGATGAGGAACCACCAGCCGGAAGTCTGCGGCAACGTTTCCCGCCAGTCGGGTAGCCGGGTAGCCGGGTTCGCCGCCGCTTTTAGTTCATCGAGGAGTTTGAAACCGGACTCGAACGTCTCGCGGCTGAAGCCCTCGGCGACAAGAGCCGCTTCGATCGCTTCTCTCGCCCCGGCAAAATTCACGGCCGGCAATTTCTGGCGATTCGTGTCAAGCCGTTGCGGCGAAAGCGCGAGCGCGGCCGGCGTGGAAAAGCCTTTGATCTTTCCGGCCGCCAGCAGTGCGGTCCAACGCGGTTCGACTTTCTGCCAGTAATCGTGAAGCTGCTGCGCGTTGTCCGCCTTGATCATCCCGATGACGGGTTCCCAGCGGGCCGGCATTTTTTCCATGATGGTCTTGAGCGCGTAGCCGGCGTCGCTCCGTTTCGGTTCCATCGAATGCGTGCTGACGTCGAAGATGATCGGAGGCCGCGGCGAGAACGCGACGACGGTGAGAACCAGCAGGAGAGGGGTGGAGATCCAGAGCACGCGCGACGGGTGGAGCACCGCCCAGCGCACGTAGCGTTTTACCAGCGTGAACATCCAGTCGTGACCGGGCGCCGGACTTTTGCGCGGCAGGAACAAAAAGAAAACCGTCAGCATGAAAATGCCGGCGAAAGCGATGCCGAGCGCGATCAGGACACCGAGCTGCGTGAACCCGCGCGAGCCCGCCAGCATGAGCGCCATAAAACCGACCGCGGTGGTGAGCGCGCCGAAGAAAATCGCCTGGCCCAATCCCTTCACGGCTTCGCCGACCGCCGCCGGGTGATCTTCGCCGTCGTCCCGTGCCTGCTGGTAGCGGCCGAAAACCAGGATGGCGAAATCGACGCCGAGCCCGATCAGGATCGCGCAGAATCCCACTGTCACCATGTTCAGCTCATGGAAAATCAAGAGGCCGGCAGCGAGTGCCACGAGACAGCAAAGCAGCAGCGAGATTCCCATTCCGAGCAACGGCAGCCAGCGGCGGAAGCCGGCGTAGAAAACGCCGCTCACCAGGAGGATCGAACCGAGCAGCGTGATGACGATGTCATGCCGCATGCTCAGGGAAATCTCCGCGACGTAGGCGGAACGGCCGGTGACGAGAATTTCGAGCGGCCCACCGTCCCAGCCTTCGTGCGCTTTCGACTGAAACGCTTTCACTTCGCGCATCAGTTTCTGGCAATCGAATGCGCCGATGCCCGGCTGGTTCGTGACCGTGAGAAAAATGCGCATCGTCCGGTCTGGCGAAGTGAGCGGCTGGTCCTCCTCGATTGACGAGTTGCTCGCGAAAGGCCTTAGCGCCGGCCCGATCACGCCGAGCGGGTCGAGGCCCAGCTCGATTTGCGGCCGCGGCGAGCCGGCTTCGATCTCCTCGTGCAACCGATGCAAGCGCTCCTGGATTTTCGCCGGCTGCAACAACGACAACGTTTGGTCGAACGCGGCCGGATCGAGGTTCAAGAGAAGCGGCACCGCGATTGATTGCAGATCCCGCACGCCGTCCGGCGTCTCAATTGGCACTCCTGACAGAACGCGTTTGCACCAGGGCTGCTCGCGCAAACGTTGCGCGAACGTCGGCGCAAATTCTTCCAGCTTGTCGACGTCGTTCGGCTGGGCGACCAGCGCGAACGTCAGGTCGCGGACCTGCACGAAATCGCGGTTATAAATTTTAAGGCCTTCGACGGATTCGAAACCGCCCGGGAGGAGATTGAGGACTTCGGTGTCCAATTTCATTCGCGTGACCAGCACGCCGATGGAAGCCGCGCTAATCAGGGCGACGGCCAGCCAGACCAGGCCGCGTCGTCGAGTAACGAGATGGGCGATGGTGGAATGAATGGCCATGGATGAAGAGCGAACCGCAGCGGCGACCGTCGCGTTTCAACGCGCCCAGGTCAAAAACGGAACGTGAATGTCTCGCCGCCGTAGGAATGAGTCAGGGTCGGTTTGTCTCCCAGCGCAATGAGTTTCTCTCGCAGTTGGAGCCAGCCGCGCAGCCGCGGTGGTGCGTGGGCCATACTCCCCGACCAACTCACGCCTGCCAGGGGGCCTTTCACGCTGAAGAAATTCGCGTCCTGCCGGATTTCGAGCAGGGCCACACCCGGGCCCTTTGTGAAGGTCAGCTCGAAGTCGCCCGCTTTCGAAAAACGCACCAGCACTTCGCCGATCAACGTGGTCCGTTTGCCGTGATACAAAAGCTGGCCGTTTCGCGCCTGCCAATCGAGCGCCGGTCCGGTGAATTGGTGGCGCACAGTTTCACAGCTCGTGAACGACAACGCGATCGCCACGAGCAGGACGAGTGGCCGATACAGTCGTCGCGATCGCATTACGACACCGTCTCCAGTTCACGCGCGGGCGCGGCAACCGAATCCTTTTGCGGGATCAGGGTGCGGCGCGGGCAAAGCGGAATGTAACGTTGCAGCCAGACGAGCAGATAAAAAATCCCCATCCGCCATCGAATGGCGAAGCTGTCCCCGACGTTGCCGCCGAGGACCGCGTTCACGGCCGGCGGGATCTGGAAGAGGTCCTGCGGATGCAAAAAGACTTCGATGAATTCCTTCGAGTACCAGGCGTCGACGAAACGGAGGTAAACATCCATCGCCTGGTTGATCTTGCGCTCGTAGCGCGCGAACAGCTTCTTGCGCTTCGCCGGACGATCGAGCACGACATGAAGCGCATCTGCGGCTTGTTCGCCACCGAGGACCGCGAGGAAAACGCCGCTGCTGAAAACCGGATCGATGAATCCGGCGGCGTCGCCCGCCAGCATCCAGCGATCGCTGGTCAGCCGCGTACTGCGGTAGGAAAAATCGGCCGCCGTTCGGACCGGCGTGACGCGATTTGCGTCGCGCATCGTTTCCATCAGGATTGGCTGTTCTTGGATCGCCTGCTGGAGAAAATCTTCGGGGCTCAGACCGGATTTCTTAAAAACGGCGCCGTCGAGCACGACACCCACGCTCGTGCGCGTGGCGCTTAATGGAATCACCCAGAACCAGCGGTCGATCGCACGCACCATCCGCGTCAGCGTGCCATCGCGTCCCTCAGCCCGCGACATCCCATCGTAGTGGGCGAAGACCGAAACCTTCTGGAGATGCTCGTAGTTTTTCTTGAGCTTGAACTTCGCGCCGAGGATCGAGTTCCGGCCGCTCGCGTCGATCACGTAGCGCGCGCGGACTTCTTCCGCCGCACCATTCGCCTTCCCGGAAATCGTGAGCGCGACCTCGTCATCGGAGAAATCGATCTTATCGACGCCGGTTTCTTCCCGGACTTCGGCTCCGCTCTCGGCGGCGTGATCGAGAAGGAGTTTGTCGAACTCCGCGCGCGTGACCTGGTAGGACCGGTCGGTCTGGGAGCGAAAGCCGTCTTCGAAATAAAATTTCACGCCGTCGCCGCCGCACGCTCCGTACATTTCGCCGCCGAATTTTTCCATGAAACCCGCGCGCGCGAATTTCTCGTGCAGCCCGAGGCGCGCAAAAGCCTGCATGCTGAAAGGCAGAAGCGATTCGCCGATGTGGAAGCGAGGGAACTTGTCGCGTTCGAACACGATCACGCGACGCCCGGCCCGAGCGAGCAACGCGGCGGCAACGCTGCCGGCCGGCCCGCCGCCGATAATCGCCACGTCATACATCTCACCGCTCATTGGGTCACCAAGGTAGCAAAGGCCGGGGAAGTGACCAGTGACAAGTGGCCAGTAACGAGTCTAACGCGCCGGTTTCTCTAATATAACCGGCAGTTCGTAACTTGATTGGAGGATCGCGTAATCGCGTCCTGGCATCTGAACCAAAATGGGCTGCGCCTTTGGAGCCAGCCAGCGAAGCAATTGAAGCAGGTCTCGCTCAGCCATCGCCGTGCAACCGGTGGTGGGCGTGGAGGAATTTTTCCAGATGTGCATGAAGATGCACGAGCCCGCGCCCGGCGCTGCCGCGACATTGTGGGCAACGAAAATTCCCCATTTGTAGAGATCGTCGCTGCGCCGCATGTGTTCGGAGCTGCGCCAATCGACTCGAGCGACTTTCGAGCGATCGACCAGCTGATTGTAATAATGCGAGCGGGGATCATCGACTCCCTCGGTCGTTTTGGTGAGAGGGACGTAGTGGAGCTTGATCCAACTCGCACTCGGCGCGGGAGCGTAACCGAATGCTGGGCCGAGGCGGAAAATTCCCGCGGGCACTCTGTTGTCGCCTTCGATCTTGTGCGGGCCGGCGCGTCTTCTCGCATCGACCAGTCCCAGGCCCCAGCCCAGCCCGCTCTTTCCCAGCACGACAGGAATCGCGTTACCGCGCATTTTCCAAGCGCCGGTGGTGCTCGTCCGCTCGAAGGCATGGAGAAGAGCCGTCTTCGAGTTCCAAGTTGGGGCCACGACCACCAGGCACTGTCGAGAGTAGCGCAGCGGATCCGTTCCGGTGGCTATCGCAATCATCGAGAGAAAAAGCGAGATACAAATAAGTCGCATAGGACCTATACGACATATTGCATTATCCAAGAGGCCGGAAAGGTCCAATCACTTGCCAGTTTCCGGGAACCGCACTAACAAGCCACTGCGATGAAAATCGTCGATCGTTACATCAGCCGGCAGCTCATCGTGAACCTGCTCTTCTCGATTGTGGTGCTCAGCTTCGTGCTGGTGATCGGCAACATCTTCCGCAAGCTCCTCCCGCTTTTGGTCAACCACGATCTGCCGGTCGAATACCTCGTCGGCTTCGTCGCCTACGTCCTGCCATTCTCGCTCATCTTCACCATCCCGTGGGGATTGCTCACCTCTGTGCTCCTCGTTTTCGGCCGGCTTTCGGCGGACAACGAGCTAACGGCTCTCCGTTCCAACGGCGTCAGCATCGGGCGCATCTGCATTCCGCTCGTGGTCATCGCGCTGCTTTGCACGGCCGCCTCAGTCTGGCTCAACGTCCAGGTGGCGCCCGCCGCGCAGGAGGAAATGCGCAGCACCGTTTTTAATCTGGCCACCCGCAATCCGATGGCGCTCTTCGGGAGCGACCAGGTAATCGACCAGTTTCCCGGCCGGAAAATTTACGTCGGCAAAAAGGAAGGGAACAAGCTTGAGAACATCCTCGTGTTCGAGACCAACGAGGAATCGATGCCGATGAAAGTGACCCATGCGCGCGTCGGCATGCTCGAGACCGATTTGCCAAACCGCCGCATCCTGATGCATCTTTACAATGCCCGGTATTCGCAGCGCGACGATGTCGATCCCTACGATCTCAGCCGGATGCGGGACGGCATCAATGTGGCGGAGGGAACGTTGCCGATCAGCCTGGAGGACCTTTACGAAAAGGAAAAACGCCGGGCCAGCCGCTCGATGCTTTCCCTCGAGCAGCTCCTCGAGCAACTCAAAGCCGAGGATCCAAAAATGCGCAGCTCGAGTAGGACCGAAATCAACAAACGTTTCTCGTTCCCGATGGCCTGTCTCGTCTTCGCATTGGTCGGCGTCCCGCTCGGCATCACCGCCCATCGCCGAGAAACCTCGTTCGGTTTCGCCGCGAGTCTCGTCATAGGCGTGTTCTATTTTCTCTTCATCATCGTGGCCGATACCTTGCGCGCCACTCCCAAGCTCCACCCCGAACTTCTCGTCTGGTTCCCGAACGTCCTCTTTCTTGGCCTGGGCTGGTGGCTCTTCCGACGTTTGAGCCGGCAATAAGAAACGCGATCAGGTCCTACGGGATCGATTCTTTGCGCGGTAGCAAGCGCATCAAAAACAGCATCGGCCAACCGAGATACTTTCGGGCGCGCTCGAGCCGGCCAGCCAGTTTTTCATCCACGACGTGCTCGCTAAAATGATCGAAGGCGAACTCGGCGCGGGTTGCGGCCATCACATAATCGCTCATCTCGTGCGGGTAACTTGCCGGCCAGATTTTCCGATCGGTTCCGGGAAGACGAAAGCGCGCCTGGACCCCGCGCAACATCATGGCCGGATGCATCCCGGAAAGGACTACGTTCCCATTTGGCCGGCAGACCCGGTGCATCTCGCTGAACAATTTGTCCAGGTGTTCGATATGATCGACGACGAGCGCGCAGAGGACGCGGTCGAAATGGTCCGCCGGGAAAGGCAGAGGTTGAGAAAGATCGTGCACCTGGAAGCGGAGATTGCTCGCGCCAGTTTTTTTGCGCGCCTGCCCCAACATCCCCGAAGAGAAATCAAGGGCGGTGACGCGCGCTCCGGCACCGGCCATGCGAATGGAATGGCGACCGGTCCCGCAACCGAGATCGAGGATGTCGAGGCCATGGGCGTCCCCGAGTAATTCCTGCACCAATGGTTCTTCCAGAGCGGGAAGCGGATTTTCATCCCGGTCATAGCTGGCGGCCCACTGGTCGTAGCCGACGGACGTCGGGACAATTTCGGAAAACGCTGGATCGTCTCGTTCCATTGCCACCAACCGCAAACCCTTCTACGGGATCTCGTCGCTGATGATAAAGAATTTCTTCAGCATGGCGCGGCCGAAATTGGTCGTTAGGGCAACGTCGGCGGCGTCGCGGCCGCGGGCCATGACGATGCGGCCGATGCGCGGGATGTCGTGCCGGGCGTCGAAGGTGTGCCAACGGCCGCCGAGATAAACTTCGTACCAGCCGCTGAAATCCATCGGCAGGACGACAGGCACGCCGATATCGCCCATGTAGCCGGTGGTGTAGCGCGCGGGGATGTTCATGCAACGGCAGAAGGCGATGGCGAGATGGCTGTAGTCCCGGCAGACGCCGCGCGGATCGTTGTAAACGTCGAACGCGGACTTGGAGGAATCGGCGAAAGGGTAGCCAAAGGTGATGTGGTTATGCACCCAGGTGTTGATCGCCTGGGCACGGGCCCAGCCAGGCGCGGTGTCGCCAAAAAGTTTCCAGGCGATGTCGGATAGCTTGTCGACTTCGCAATAGCGGCTGGTGAGGAGGAACGGCAACGTGTCGTTAGGCAAATCCTCGATCGCATGCTGGACGGCGTCGGGATGTTTCGCATCAGGCTGGCCGCTGTCGTCGATCAGGGTCTCGAGCGAGAAACGAATGTTGCCGGCGGGCGCGAGGAGTCGCGCGCAACGGTTGCCGTAAAGATCGGTGAAATCGGTAAGCGGGATGTTCGGCTCGACGGTGATCTTTTCTTCCCCTCGCAAGTCGGCCTGGCGCGACGGATGGACGTATAGCATCAGGATCATCGGCGTAGGCGCCGGGAGCTCGAATTGAATGTCGAAACCGATTTTGATGATCATCGCAGGATGCCTCGGGGAAGGGGGAGCGGAAGATACTTCCGTCCACGAAATAAGAAACCCGATTTTGTAGAGAAAGCTTCGCTCCGTGCATGTCATCCCGAGGCTGGCGTAGCGCGCCGAGGGACCTCTCAGTCGTGGGAAGCGCTTCCGCGAAGACCCAAGCGTCGCGCGCCGATAATGTAGAATGTTGCGCGAAAGCGATTGAGCGCTTGAGAGGTCCCTCGGCGCGCTACGCCAGCCTCGGGATGAGACGCTAACTGGCTGAACCGAACTCAGCGGCAACCGAAAGCCTCTCACCGGCCGCGATTCGGACGTCTCGAAGACGGACTTCGCCGAGCGGCAGCGACATGAGCGAGAATTTGCGGCCGTTTATCTTTTCCAAGTGCGGCTTGAGAATGCCGCAGGCAATGCCGCCCATCGCGCCTTCACCGGTGCAATCGAGACTGGAAATTTTCGCGTTGAGTTCTTCATCGAGATCGATCTGGCCGGTGATTCGGAGCGAAGTGCTAAGGAACAGTTTCTTCGCCCGCAGGCGAACTTCCGCGGCAAGCGATCGTGGACTGTTCGAGCGCAAGGAGAGCTGCACGGTATCGATCGCGACGCCGTGCTTCGCCGCTTCGGCTTTCGCCACTTCGGCGATCAACGCTTCGAGATCGGCCGGCGACGCGGAGACCTCGATCTGGCCATCGGCCGCGCTGTGAAGCATCAGGACGACATCGCCGCGGGAATCGGTGGCCCGATGGAGATGGATATGTTTTGCCTCGAGCGCGAAGTCCACCGCAGCGGGACCGACGGAGATGTGTGAGCCGTTAACGGCAAAGGAGTCCACCGTGAGCGCAGGAACGGATTCGCCGGCGGGAGAGGGAACTGTTGACGGTTGGCCGCGCAGCTGCGCGCCATCGAGCGCCACCGCGAGACTGGCCAAATGCGGATAAGAAACCTCGCAGATGGTTACGGGATCGTTCGGGAGCTGGAAGAGATCGCGGAGACTTTCATTCAGGCGCAGGGTGAGATCGGCCGTGTTGGTGGGAAGGGCGTTTGTCTTTAATGGAAACATGGGGAAAACCCTCCTTCGCTGCGCTCCGGCGGGCAAGCGCCATCCCCGGAACAAGCGGGCCTGCCCGCCGTAGCCTTGGCGAAGGCGGGAGAAAGCAGTTGCATTCCGCATCTCTCTGGCTACTTTCCGCGTTCCCTTATGGCGAAAACGTCCTGGATTAATCGCAACAACCGCAAGCGCGCGACCGTGAAAAAATACGCGGCCCTGCGTGCTGAGCTCAAGGCGAAGAAAGATTATATGGCCCTGTCGCAATTGCCGCGGGATGCCAGCCCTACCAGGGTAGTCAATCGTTGCGAAGTCAGCGGCCGCCGCCGCGCCTTCATTCGTCGCTTCAAGATTTCGCGCCTGACGTTCCGAGAACTCGCCTCCGGCGGGTTCATCCCGGGTGTGACGAAGTCCAGCTGGTAGGAAACCGGCTCGCGGGTTTTCGGGTGTGCGGCGCGCATCCGTTCCATGAATTCGTTGTTATTTTCATTTCTCGCGCTCGCTCCTCTCGCGGACGCCGTGGCTGAGCAGTGGGATTCCCCAATCATCATCCTGGGCAAGCTGGCGGTCATCTTCGGCCTGGTTGTTCTCAATGCCTTTTTCGTGGCGTCCGAGTTCGCCATCGTCAAGGTCCGGAGCAGTCAGCTGGACGCGCTGGAAGACGAAGGCAACGTGCGCGCGGCTTTTGCGAAGCATGTCCGCGGTCACCTCGATGCTTATCTCTCCGCCACCCAGCTCGGCATCACCCTGGCGAGCCTCGCCCTGGGTTGGATTGGCGAACAATTTCTCGCGCACCTGCTCGAGCCAGCCTTTGTCCTGATGAACGTACGCTCGCATGCGCTCGTCTCAACGATCTCGATCACGCTCGCGTTTATTGGGATTACCTTCCTTCACATCGTCTTCGGCGAGCTCGCCCCGAAATACCTCGCGATCGGGAACCCGCTTTCGGTGTCGCTCCGGCTCGCCCGCCCCCTGGGGGCTTTCTATGTCCTCTTCAAGCCGGCGATCTGGCTCCTGAACAAATCGTCGAATTTCTTTCTCCAGAAATTGCTTCGCATCAAACCGGTCG
>JBEEHI010000269.1:0-5040 GCA_041167305.1 Verrucomicrobiota bacterium | reverse complement strand
AGAGGGAGAAGCCTTCGAAGGTCGCCTCCCCTTCGCACCGTCCGTCGGACGCCATCAGCAACGTGTCGCCGATGCGCAACGTGGCGTGCATGATCTTGTTTTCGAAACATTCCGGCATCCCAGGCTGAGGTTCCGGCGCCTCGTTGAAACGCACCTGCCTTTCCACCTCCGCGCCGAGCGCCTTGCGATAAAATTCAATCGCTTCTTCGCAGCGGCCGCCGAAGAACAAATAGGGTTGAACACCCGTTGCGGGCTTGGATGTGGTCATGAGCCGAGATTGACGGCATTTGGACGGACGTCAAATCTTACGGGAATCGTAGGCCCAATGCAGAAGCGCCTGCCGTTGCCGCGGTCGGCAGTTTAGATCGCCTCGCGCGCAATGCTTCTTCAACTGGGCGAGGTGGCGACGCACTGCGCGCCAGCGGTTGATCTGCCGGAGGTCGTCGTCGTGGCGGCGCCCGGAATAGTAGCGGCAATACCATTGAAACCACCCGCGCGGATCGTTCGGGTGAATCCAGCCTTTTTTTCGCCACACCTCGAGAGGTTGCGACGCGTTCACGGCGAAGCAATTCAGCGAAGCCCGATGCCGTTCCTCGGAAATTTTCGCGCGCGTGAACCAGTTCGCCGGAAATTCTTCCCGGCAATCGGTCATGTATTTCCCGCCGAACACGCCGAGTTCGAGCATTTGTTTCGGCGTCAGCTCTGGCGCGAATCCCGGCCGGAACTCGCGGCCCATAGGCTTCGTCCGGTAATACACATACCCTTTCTGCATCCTGTCATTGACCTCGACGCGCACCGGCTTCATCCGTTCACAATATTCGTTTTGTGCTTTTTACTTTTTCCCGCCTTCGTTCTAATCCTCGCACCATGAGGTATATTCTTTCCGCGTGTTTGCTGCCGGCGCTATTATCCGCCCAAACGACAACGCTCACCGAACAACTGGGCAAGACAGTTCTTTACGGGGACATCGCTCTTTCGCCAAATGGCGCCCGCGTCGCCTGGGTGCAGTCGACGGCTGCGACCGCGACGAAGCAGACCTACCTCCGCGACACATCCGAAAGTGGATCGCCCGTCTTGGTGAAAGTCGGTTCTGGCGAGAGGACCGATGCCAGTCCCGCCTGGTCGCCTGATTCCACGACACTCGCCCTGTTTTCCACTGCGGGTGAAAAAGATCAGCAGCAGCTTTGGCTGGTGAATGCCGACGGGTCCAATCCCCGGCAACTCACTCACCTCGCCGGATACGCGGCGCTTCCGCGCTGGTCGCACGACGGAAAGCAAATCGCGTTTCTCTACATCGAAGGCGCGACTGGCGGCGGCCCCCTGGTGGCCGCGCCCATTACGACGGGCGTTGTCGACACCGCTATCCACAACCAGCGGATTGCTATTCTCGACGTGGCCACCGGCCAGATGCGCCAGGCTTCCCCGCCTGATCTGCATGTTTACGATTACGATTGGTCGCCGGACGATAAGTCGTTCGTCGCCACGGCTGCTCCAGGCCCGGGAGATAACAACTGGTGGGTGGCCCAGATTCACACCATCGATATTGCGAAAGCCAGCGCGGCCTCGATCTATAAACCGTCCCTGCAAGTGGCCATCCCGCGCTGGTCACCCGATGGCAAGTCCATCGCATTCATTCAAGGCCTGATGAGCGATGAAGGACAACATGGCGGCGATCTGTTCACGATGTCGGCCGATGGCCACAATGCCGTGAACCGCACCCGGGGTCGCAAGAGCTCGGTGAGCTCTCTGTTCTGGCAAAAGCCCGATCGCATTCTTGTCACCGAGGTAATCGGCGGCGGCAGCGCGATCTCTGAATTGACGCTGACCGACAACTCGGTGCGGACCATCTGGAAGGGGGCGGAATCCATGCATGCGTTCGGCAATTTTCCGAACTTCGCGCTGGCGCAGGATGGCAACCTTTCGGCGGCGGTCCGGAGCACTTATGAAACGCCGCAAGAAATTTGGGCCGGACAGATCGGCAAATGGCGCCAGCTGACCAGCAACAATGCCGCGTTGTCACCGACGTGGGGGAAGAGCGAGAGCCTGGAGTGGACTAACGACAAGTTCAATATCCAGGGCTGGCTTCTGCCGCCAGCGCACATCGAATCCGGAAGGAAATATCCGATGGTCGTCCTGATCCACGGCGGACCTTCCAGCGCGACGGAACCCGAGTGGCCGGCCTCGTTTGGAATGTCACGGGTGATCCTCGCCGGGCTTTCGGCGCGCGGATACTATGTCCTGCTACCAAATCCGCGGGGCAGTTATGGCCAGGGAGAAGATTTCACCCGGGCGAACGTGAAGGATTTCGGCGGCGGCGATCTGCGCGATGTCCTGGCCGGCGCCGATGCGGCCATAAAAAAATATCCGATCGATCCCGCGCGCCTCGGCGTCATGGGCTGGAGTTACGGCGGCTTCATGACGATGTGGACCGTCACGCAAACGAACCGGTTCCGCGCCGCCGTGGCCGGGGCGGGCATCGCCAATTGGCAAAGCTATTACGGCCAGAACCTGATCGATCAATGGATGATCCCGTTCTTCGGCGCTTCCGTTTACGATGATCCGGCCGCCTACGAGAAAAGCTCACCGATTCGCTTCATCAAAAAGGTGAAGACTCCCACGCTCGTCATTGTCGGCGAACGGGACGCTGAATGTCCGCCGGCGCAGTCCTACGAATTTTGGCACGCACTCCGAACCCTGGGCGTGCCAACGCAGCTCACTATTTATCCGGGCGAAGGCCACATGCTGGTGAAGCCCGAGAACCAGACCGCTCGCCTCGATCAAACCCTTGAGTGGTTCGACAAATACTTGAAGTAGAGCTTTGCGCTTCGGCTCGTCCGAATTCGATATTGGATGTTCGGCGTCGGGCGTTCGGCGTTTTCTTCTTCCCGGTGTAGGGCGTTTCTGCGAAACGCCTGGGCGTCTGACACAGACGCCCTACAATTTCCGACGGCCGACTACTTCTTCGCCTTCTTCCCAGCTTCCTTCTTGGCGGCCGCGAGCCGCTCCGTCTTCTTGCGCCGCGACGCCCGCTTCTTCACGTTATCTCTGCCTTTGCTGTTTCCCATAAGCCGTCACCCTCCCCTTTTCCCCCGCAGTTCCAAGTGATTTCGAATTTTGCGCACGGCGCGGCCGGCTAGCGTTGCGGATCGGCCAGCTTGGTCCGAAGCGATTCCAACTCGCGCCGGCGCGGCTCGAATCGGTTGGTAATCGACTTTTGTTTACCCGAAACCACGACCACGAACGACCCGAGCATGGTAGCTCCGATAAAGACGTAGCTCCAGGCGGGCATTGCCAACAGCCGATAAAACACGGCCAGCCAGAGCGAGGTCGCCACCCACACGGGGACCAATCCCCACCAGACGATGCTTCGGGCATGCGCGATCTGAAAGTCCGTTTCGGCCAGCGCGCGGTCGAGGTCGCCACGCAGCGTGGAGTCGAACACTTCCACGCGCCGTTGCTGCCGCTTTCGCGCCAGGAACATGTAAGCAGAGTAGTAAAACCAGATCCCGCCCGCCGCCAGGAGAGCAAAAACATCCCAGCGTAACGGCGCAATTTTTATCCATGGCAATGCGGCGAGCCAGGCCGGGTCGCCGAAGATCGCCATGCCTGCGCAGACCACCATTAATGCGCCGCAGACGAGCCCGATCGTAATTTCCGTCGTAAAGCAGCACGAGAGACACCGGTTCCATTCCTGATTCTTGCGCTGCACGATCCCCTGCAAGGCCGCTTCGTTCATCGCATAAAGCGGCTCCTGGTTCTGTGAGTCCCAGATCATTTTCAGTTCGCTAAATTCCATATGGCTATTCCTCTTTCGTTAGATTCCTGAGATGTGTTTTGATGCGATTGATTTTCACGCCGACGTAGCTCTCGGAAATGCCGAGCGTCTCCGCCATCTCGCGATAGCTGTAGCCATCGAGCAACAGCAGCGTCAGCGAACGATCGACATGATCGAATTGCGAAATCTGGTCATAGAGCCATCCCAGCCGGCGGTCCTCGATCCGCGGCGTCTCCCGCAACGCGCGCTCGTCGTCATTCGGCAATTGCGATTGGTCCCGGTGCTTGCGCTCTTTGCGCGACCACGCCAGCGCCGAGTTCAACGCCACGCGATAAAGCCAGGTCGTAACGGCCGATTCCCCACGAAATCGGGGAATGGAATTCCAAATCTGGGTCGCGATTTCCTGGAACAAGTCCTCGCGATCGTGCGGCGTAAATCCGTAGGCATGGACGACTTTGAACAGCAATCCCTTGTGCTGGCTGAGCCACTCGTCGAAAACCCGACTCTGTTCGCTTACTTCCATTAAACCGACGTCCATTTGCCCCCATTAGTGTCGGAGGCGCACGTATTTCTTACAGATTCTTCAGCGCCTTCCACCATGATTGCGGCCAGCGCGCCCGAACGCTAAGTTCGCTCCGCAACGCGTCATCTCACCATGTCTATCCGAATCCTCGTCACCGGCGGCACCTTCGATAAGGAATACAACGAGCACACCGGCCGGCTCTTCTTCAAAGACACCCACATCGCGGAGATGCTGCGGCTTGGACGTTCGCGCGTGGAAGTCACCATCCGCACCGTGATGATGATCGACAGCCTGGAAATGACGGACGCCGATCGCGCCTTGATCGTGCAGAATTGTCTTCAGTCCGAGGACGATCGCATCGTCATCACCCATGGCACCGATACCATGACCGAGACCGCGGCTGCCGTGGCGCGCGGCGTCTCCGGGAAAACGGTGGTGCTGACCGGCGCAATGATCCCGTATGCCTTCGGCAGCTCCGACGGTCTCTTCAATCTCGGCAGCGCGCTCTCGTTCGTGCAAGTCCTGCCGCCCGGGGTTTACATCGCGATGAACGGCAAATGCTTTCCCTGGGACCGCGTCCGCAAGAACCGCGAACGCGGCGAATTCGAAGAGATTTCGGGATTGCCGGCCTAACGAGACGTTCCGGCCTCGCGCAACGCTTCGTGCACTCCTGCCACGACCGTGCTGCCTTCGCCGACGGCGGCGGCGCAACGTTTCACAGAGCCGGAACGAACGTCGCCCG
>JBEEHI010000268.1:0-4220 GCA_041167305.1 Verrucomicrobiota bacterium | reverse complement strand
TGCCGCGCTTTGCTGGCGGAGCAGTGGGTTTTCTCGGCTACGATGTGGCCCGCTGTTTCGAGAAATCGGTGACGCCTCCGCCGGAAGATGATCTGAACCTTCCCGAGATGGTTTTCATGATCATGGGGCTGCTGATCGTTTTCGACCACCGCTACCGCCGGGTAAAAATCGTGGCGAACGTTTTCCTCGACGATTACGAGAACCCGGCGGCCGCGCACAAAGCGGCCGAGCGAAGAATCCAGGAGGCGCTGGCGAAACTGGCTAGCCCGGCGCGGCTAGCGTTGATCGATGCCCAGAAATCGGTCTCGCGCCAGCCGGTTCGCAGCAACATCACCCAGGCAAAGTTCGAAGCCGCTGTCCTGAAAGCGAAGGAACACATCCGGGCCGGGGACGCTTTTCAGATCGTTTTGTCGCAGCGTTTCGAAACGGATTTCACCGGCGATCCGCTGAAACTCTATCGCTGCCTCCGGCTGGTGAACCCGTCGCCGTACATGTTTTGCCTGCGCTTCGGCGATTCATTCTCGCTCGTGGGCAGCTCGCCCGAGTTGCACGTGCGCGTTACCGATGACGTCGCCGAGGTCCGTCCGATCGCCGGCACGCGGCGACGCGGGAACACTCCCGAGGAAGATGCCCGGAACGCCGCGGAATTGCTGGCCGACCCGAAAGAGCGCGCAGAACACGTGATGCTAATTGACCTGGCGCGAAACGACCTCGGACGGGTGGCGGAAATCGGAAGTGTGCGTGTGACCGAGCAGATGGTCGTCGAGCGTTACAGTCACGTGATGCATCTTGGTTCGCACGTGGTGGCGCGGTTGCGGAAGGACAAGAGCGCGTATGACGTGATGCGCGCCACCTTCCCCGCCGGCACGGTCTCCGGCGCGCCGAAGATTCGCGCCATGCAGATCATCAACGAGCTCGAAACGAAAAAGCGTGGATGCTATGCCGGTGCGGTCGGCTATTTCGGTTTTGATGGCGCGCTCGATTGCTGCATCGCGCTGCGTTCCATCGTGCTCAAGGACGGGCGCGCCTACCTGCAAGCCGGCGCCGGGATTGTCGCGGATTCCGATCCGACGAGCGAATATCAGGAGACGGTGAACAAAGCGACGGCCATGGTCGAAGCAATTAGCCGGGCCAGCGATGAATAAGATCCTGATCATCGATAACTACGACTCGTTTACCTACAACCTCGTCCAGTATTTCGGCGTGCTGGATTGCGACGTCGTGGTGAAACGCAATGACGAGGTCACCATCCCCGAAATCGAGGCGCTGGGTCCGGAACGAATCTGCATCTCGCCCGGTCCGGGCCGGCCGGAGGATGCCGGAATCAGCAACGAGGTCGTGCGCCAGCTCGGCTCGAAGACGCCGATTCTCGGAGTTTGCCTCGGCCATCAATGCATCGGCGCGGTGTTCGGCGGTGAGATTGTGTCGGCGTCGCGATTGATGCATGGAAAAACTTCGCCGGTGCGGCATCACAACAGCGGCGTCTTCTTGGATCTTCCAAATCCGCTTGAGGCGACGCGTTACCATTCGCTGATCGTCCGGCGCGAAACATTGCCGACTTGCCTCGAGATCACCGCCGAGACAGCCGAAGGCGAAATCATGGGATTACAGCATCGCGAATTCCCCATCCACGGTGTCCAGTTCCATCCCGAATCCGTTCTCACTGCCGAAGGAATGGCGCTGCTGCGGAATTTCCTCGCGGTTTAAAAGAACGGCGAGTCATCCCGAGTCGCGCAGACGGCGAGGGACCTCTCAGTCGTATCTAATCCCACCGCACAAGGCTTCGCACTCCGCGAATCGTCCGCGTTGATCGTGCGCGAGCTTGCTTGTGTGATCTTTGAGCATTGAGAGGTCCCTCGCCGTCTGCGCGGCTCGGGATGACACGCCGCTAAATTAATTCAATGCGGCGAGACCACTTCCCGTATCGCCCGGAGCTGCCCCAGCATTTCCTCGTATTCCCCGAGCGTGAGCGCTTGGGCTGCGTCGCAGAGCGCGACCTTTGGATCGTTGTGCACTTCTACGAGCACTCCATCCGCGCCCGCCGCCACGCCGGCGCGGGCCAACGGCGCGACCATGTAATTTTTCCCGGCAGCATGCGAAGCATCAATCACTACCGGCAAATGCGAAATGCGCCGGACCGCGGGGATCGCCGCCAGGTCGAGGGTGTTGCGCGTATGAAGCGCGAACGTCCGCACGCCCCGCTCGCACAAGATCACCTGGTAATTTCCCTCTGACATGACGTACTCCGCCGCGAGGAGCCATTCATCGAGCGTGGCCGCCATCCCGCGCTTCAAGAGTACCGGCAGCTTGGATTTTCCCGCCCGCCGCAGCAGCGAAAAGTTCTGCATGTTACGCGCGCCGATCTGGATGATGTCGCCATATTGTTCGACCAGATCCACTCCGGCGACGTCGAGCGCTTCCGTCACGATCTTCAATCCAAATTGCTCCCGCACTTCGGCCATGATCTTGAGGCCTTCCTCGCCAAGCCCGGGAAATTCGTAGGGCGAGCTGCGCGGCTTGAAAGCGCCGCCCCGGAAAAATCGCGCGCCGCTCCGATGAACGGTTTCGGCGACGGCAAAAGCCTGCGCCCGGTTCTCGATCGCGCACGGTCCGGCGATCACCGCCAGCTCGTCGCCGCCGATCGTCGCGTCCCCCACCCGCACCACCGTCTTGTCCGGGCGCAGATCGAGCGTGATCAATTTATACGGCTTGCTGACCCGGATGGCCTCCGCCACGCCCGCCAGGTTCTCGAACCGCGCCGGATCGACCGCGCCGGGGTTGCCGGTAATTCCGATCGCCGTGCGGGTAGCGCCCGGCATGACGTGCGGGCGATAACCCAGTTGTTCGATCACCTTGACGACATCCGCGATCTCCTGCTCCGCGGCGCCCGATTTCATTACGATAAGCATGGCGCGCCTATCTTATACCGGATTTTGATCGCGCGAGGATTCCTGCAGCCAATTTTTTGCCGCCGCGAGTTCATCGAAGACCAGCTGATGGCCGGCGTCCTCCAATCGCAGCGTCACATCCGCGCCGCCCGAGCGCAGCATGGCGGTTAATCGTTCAGCGTTTTCGACGGGAATAATCGGATCGTGCGTTCCCGAGCAGATCATCATGCGCGTGCCAGCGAGGTCAGGTAATGAGTCGGGCGTCAGCGGCACCATCGCCCGCAGGAGGACCGCAGACTTGATCACGCCGGGACGCAAGAGAAGTACGGCGGCGGCGATGTTCGCGCCATTGGAATAACCAACCGCAGTCAGCGTTGCCGGATCGAATTCGTACTTCGCGGCTGCAGTCGGAATGAAATCGGCGAGTTCGTTGGCGCGGCGAACCACGTCTTCTTCGTCGAAGACACCTTCAGCCAGGCGCCGGAAGAATCGCGGCATGCCGTTTTCGAGAACGTTCCCGCGCAGGCTGAGCAGGGCCGCCGCAGGATCGAGATCGTGCCCGAGCGGGATCATGTCGTTTTCGTTTCCGCCGGTTCCGTGCAGCAACAAAAGAACGCGCCGCGGCGGCGTCTCGTGCGCGGGAATGAAGTGATGTATGAAATCCATATCGGCGATCGAACCATACCAAGGAGCGGCGGTTTCCAAACCGCCGACCGAAAAACGGGCGGTTTGGAAAGCGCCCCTCCTTGAAGCTTTCCCTGACGCAGTCGGTGAAGAGTATACTCCGCAGACCGATGTATATCTGGCGAAAACGCGTCACCACGGATTGGCTGGAACAGCGCAGCGAAAATTTGCTACGCCGATTCGGCACCGCGCTCGCGATCACCGAGGAACTGGGAAAAGCGCGGGCGTCAATGGAAGTTTCCTGCGAAACGCGGAAGGAAGTTCTCGAGGTTCGGCGCGAACTGGGCGGCACGATTGAAAAATTGCGGACTGACTGGCTCGAACAACTTGCGAAGCGAAATCGCGCCAAGCCGTTACGGATCGGTTCGCGGCTGATCGTCAGCCGGACGCGGCTTCCGACAGCGAAGTCACCGCGAACGATTGTTATTCCGGCCGAAACAGCCTTCGGCACGGGCGAGCACGCCACCACGGCGATGTGCCTGCGAATGCTTGAACAGATGACACGAAAACGCGCCGCCGGCTGGTCGATGCTCGACGCCGGGACCGGCAGCGGCATCCTGGCCATCGCGGCGGGCTGCCTCGGAGCGAAGAAAGTCATCGCGATCGAAAACGATCCCCTTGCCTGCGCCGTTGCCAAACGGAACGCCG
>JBEEHI010000267.1:0-13679 GCA_041167305.1 Verrucomicrobiota bacterium | reverse complement strand
GTTCGCGCGACGCGACGCCGCGACCGAGGACGAGTGCGCGATCCCGATAGTAGGGCGCGACGTAATCGCCCTCGACCATCGCCACGCCGAGCGCCGCCAGCCCTTCGTGTCCCATGCCGGAAACGTGGAAGTGCCCTTTGCCCTGGCGATTCAGATTCTGCTCGCGCAGATCGCCATGCCGGCTCTCGAGCAGGATCGTGAGCAAGCGCAGTTTGTCTTCTTTACTAAGAGCGGGCATTTCGGAGACGGTGACGGTTGATCGGAACGGGCCAACACTCAACTCTCCGGCACAGAGCGGCAACTCAAACCAAAGATCCTCGTGCCGAAGCTCCAGCTTCGGCACGGCGAGTTATCTTCGAAGCTCTGCTTCGCGAGCGCCGCACGCAGTCGAGATACAGCGAGCAACGAAGCAGAGCTTCGAAGAGCAATTGCGTTCCTTGTAAAAGGCATCGCCATACGACACTTGTCCTTTCGTGAGCGAAACGCTGAAAACGAATTCGCAGCGGAGCAGGGGAGTCATCGATCGCTATCGAGAGTTTCTTCGGGTCTCGGAATCGACGCCCATCGTGTCGTTAGGCGAGGGCGGAACGCCGCTGATCCTTTCTCCGCGCCTCAGCGCGATCGTCGGGCGCGACTGCGAAGTTTACCTGAAATACGAAGGGCTGAATCCAACCTGCTCGTTCAAGGATCGCGGCATGACGGTGGCCGTCTCGAAGGCGCTGGAACGGGGAGTCGCCGCAGTGATTTGCGCGTCGACCGGCAACACCTCGGCGTCGGCCGCTGCCTATGCGGCGCGGGCTGGACTTCGATGTGCGGTTGTTTTGCCAGCGGGAAAAATCGCGAGCGGGAAATTGGTGCAGGCCTTCGCCTACGGCGCGAAAGTCGTCGCGATCGAAGGGAACTTCGATGACGCGCTCGTGATCGTGCGGAAGTTGGGCGAGCGCGACGATTTCGCGATCGTCAACTCGATCAATCCCGATCGCATCGCCGGCCAGATGTCCGCGGCGTTTGAAATCGTCGATGATCTCGGGGGCGCGCCCAATCTGCATCTACTGCCTCTCGGCAACGCCGGAAATCTCACCGCGCACTGGGCTGGCTACCGTGAATATCAACGCGCCGGAAAGTCACAGACGCTGCCGGCGATGATCGGCTTCCAGGCAGCCGGCGCTGCGCCGATCTTCCGCGGACGCGTCGTCGAGAATCCGGAAACGATTGCTTCGGCGATTCGGATCGGTAATCCCGCGAGCTGGAAAGCAGCGAGCCAGGCCGTTGCCGATTCCAAAGGCGCAGTCGACATCGTGACGGACGAGGAAATCCTGGCCGCGCAACGCTGGCTCGCGACGAACGAAGGAATTTTTGTCGAACCCGCCAGCGCCGCGCCGATCGCCGGCCTGATGAAATGTTGCGACCCTGCGCGCGGCCCGGCCTACTCGTTCGCTCAAATTCCAGAAGGCAGTCGAATTGTTTGCACGGTCACCGGTCATGGCTTGAAAGATCCCGATATTATTGCCGCCGATTCCGCCGATTTGAAACCGGTCGCGGCAAACCAAGAGGCCGTCCTGCGCGCCATTGGTTTTTAGCTGAGTTGACAGCCGCCCTACATAAGCGAAACCATCCGCCGTGATCCTTCGCCTTTATTCCGCGCCGACTGCGCCATGCGCCTGATCGTCCAGAAATACGGCGGCACGTCGGTCGGTTCACCCGAGCGCATCCGGAATGTCGCGCGCAAAATCCTCGAGACGCAGCAGCAGGGTTGCCGGGTCGTGGCGGTCATTTCCGCGATGGCGGGCGTGACCGATAACCTCATCAAGCTCGCGCGGGAAACGGCGCCGCAACCGGAGGAGCGGGAACTAGACGTGTTGCTCGCGACCGGCGAACAAGCCGCGATCGCGCTCACCGCCATGGCGATCAATGCGCTCGGCGGCCGCGCGATTTCGTTGACCGGGGCTGAAGCGGGAATCCTGACCGATCGCGCTCATACCCGCGCCAAGATTGCCAACATAACGCCACGCCAAATCCACGCGTTGCTCGCGGAGGATTATGTCGTGATCGTCGCCGGGTTCCAGGGACAGAACGCCGATGGCGAAACGACAACTCTGGGCCGCGGTGGCTCCGATTTGACGGCGATCGCACTCGCCGGCGCGTTGAATGCCGATGCCTGCCAGATCTTCACCGACGTGGACGGCGTCTTTACCTGTGACCCCCGCATCGTTTCCGATGCGAAGAAGATCGACGAAGTTTCCTACGACGAGCTGCTCGAGATGGCAGGCTCCGGCTCGAAGGTAATGCAATCGCGTGCCGTCGAGTTCGCCAAGAAATTCGGCGTGGAATTCGAGGTGCGCTCCAGCCTCAAGGATGCTCCGGGAACCATCGCGAAGGAAGAAACTGCGAACATGGAAGACGTGGTCATCCGCGGGATCAGCCTCGAACGCAATCAGGCGAAGGTCACCGTGGACGATGTCCGCGACGAGCCCGGCATAGCCGGCCGGATCTTTTCGGCCATAGCCCGCGGCAACATCAGCGTGGACATGATCGTCCAGAGCGTCTCCGAGCACGGAACGACCGATGTGTCCTTCACGATGCACGAGACCGATCTGCCCGCCGCGACGGAGCTGTTGACGCCGTTGGTCAAGGAAGTCCAGGCGGCGGGCCTGATCAACAAAGCCGGCGTCGCGAAGCTGAGTGTCGTCGGTATCGGGATGCGGTCGCATTCCGGCGTGGCCGCGCGACTGTTCGATTGTCTCGGCAAAGGGGGCATCAACATCCAACTCATCTCGACGTCCGAAATCAAAATCGCCGTCGTTATCGACGGCCAGGACGCTGACCGTGCCGCTCAACTGACGCACGAAGAATTCGGCCTCGCCAAGTTCGTTCCGCCGACGGGCTAAACGGGAAGTCCCGGGGGCATTCCGGCCTCCGTTCACACCTTTCTGGTAACATCAGACAATATATGTCATATGAAATGCCATGGTGTTGCCTCCGATTGGATATGGAGATTTTGAACCTTGCCGCCTGAGTTGTCCCGGCGCAGCCTGAATTAGCCTGAATTATCGAGAAAAAGGCTGATTTACGAGGGAAAACCGAATCGCGCGCGTTTTGCAGCAGTCGGGTGGAACTTGTCTCTAGTTCTATAGCCGCGCGAGCCGCTCCCCGGTTTCTTTCCAGGTTTTAATTGTAGAATGCTCCGGCCGACAAAACTCTCCGACGGATAAATCGACTCATCGGCAGCAACGTTGCGGATCACACCGGCGGCCGGAACATCAAGATAAACTTGCCCTGTGGCTGTTTGAAACAGGCCGGCTCTCCGCGACTCGACCAAATCGTGCGTCGCTTCGCGCTTCGCCCTATTGCTACCCGAGATAATGACGGGTGAATCTATTGAAACATTCTTGCATTCAACCGCGAAACTCAGGACGGTTTCGTAACGCCGAAACACCCATCGAAAATCGAACTCGCGGGTCTTCTGCGTTTGCGGGTCGCGATAACCGCCGCCGTGTTGAATCTGACTCTCTCGACGGTAGCTCTGTAGAATACGGCGCACCCGCATCTCGTGACCGAAACCCTCACCGGCGATTATCGCCTTAATGTCTTCGGCGGTGATTGCCATTTCGGTTCATTGCCGAGCGCTTTTTTACCTCGCGCTCGGCGAAGGTGTTGCTCGGGATTTCTTGAACATTTCGTCCAACTGGAGGTTTAGCTTTCGTTCCGGCTCGAACACGCTGCCGTCAATGGAGGCAACGATGGTTCGACACGACTCTTGGACGTTGGGACCGACCTCGAGAAAATGAGCTTCAGTGTAAACGGCTTTTTCGGCCGATTGATCGAGCATTTTTAAGGTTCCGGCGTCGAGGTGCCCTGCGATCCATGACCGGATATTGCTTGTATAAAAGGGCCTGGTCACCACAACCGAAAAGCCGTGACCAGTCGTAACGCCGGCTCCACGTTTGAGCTCCAAAGCAACGATTTCGATTCGGAAATGCGCGTCGGTATTTACCAATTCGACATCTGGAAAGTGTCTTAGTTCGCGGCTAAGATAGCTTGTTACTTCACCGCCCGTGTCGCCGGACACATCCAGTTTGATCCGAATTCTCTCAGGCGGTTCGGCGCAGTTTACTATATTCGCCAAGCAAAGGATGAAAGCAGCGGCCGACGTGAGGGAGAGCATCGTTGGATTCACGTATCGTCATAGACCTAAAATTACGCGTGGTGTCAACATCATGCTGGCACGGTGCGAAGCGGATTTCCTTTGACGATTCTTGCCGTTCTACGGCACTATTTTGGTTTCGTTACCCCAGACGTGAACCGGCCGACTTTCTCTCATGTTTCTGATCAGATTTGCGCGGAATCGCGTTACACCGTCGCCCGTCGGGCGCGGCTTGATCGTGAACGTCATTGAAGCTCAACCGTTCGTCTCTTTGTCCCAATTGAACTTTTTTACCCGACCGTCGCCGCCGAAGATCAAGACGCCGGTCCTCGGAATCGTTGGCTTGAAATTGAAAGGAATGAGCGCCTTGCCCATCATCTCGCCGAAGTTGAGCAGGTAAACCCAATTCTCACCCTCGTCCGTCATGGTCCGCTTTTTCGGCTCGCCGTAACGCGCAAGCGCCTGCGCTTTTGTCATTCCGATAAACGGCGGCGTTTCCGCTTCTGGATTTGAGATGTCGCCGATTGGACCACGCTTGACGCCTGCTGGCTTCTGCGTTGCGCAGCTGGCGAGCAAAGCCGCTGCGATCATTAGAGGGAACAGTTTGGTTTTCATTCGGCCCACGATAGCGACGCGCTCACTCTTCTACAACCGCGTCGTCTTCGAACACCCGGCCATCGTCGGAGCCTACAGCCAGGCCAACCAGCATCATCGAAAGTCCCGACTCTTCCGCGAGCTGCCTTCGACGGTCGCATTCCAGAGAGCGCCTTAAGGCCCACTCGTCAAACTACTGCTTTGCAGAATTCAGCGGCCTGACCCAATAAGATTCCTCGGACAGAACCTGGCGCTGGTTTGGTCCGGGTTTGGTTCCGCAAGTGGTTCGGTATGGTTTTCGCAAGTGGACCTACCTTCGCTAGCGAATGGTCTTAGGATCAGCGCATGAAAACGCTCCTCATCTCATTGGTGCTTATCGCGTCTCTGACTCCTGGGTTTGCCGCCCAGCCCTCTTCGGCCAATCGCAAGATTGGAGACATGAATGTGATTCCGACCCGGGTCTTGCAGAGATCCATCAGTCCAAAATTTTACCGAAGCCTCCTCGTGTCGCCGGTCGAGGGATGGGTCGTGGTCCGGGCGAATCTGTCCGGCACGCGTCTGACGGGCGCGCGCGTGATCCATTCGGAATTGCAAGGACTCTATGATCCGCTCGCGCTTCAACTGGCGAAGGAAGCGCTGATCGCCGGGAATTATTCGATCGACCGGCCTAATACGCCGGGCTCGGTTCTGCTCCACGTCCTGGTTTATCGAATTGCGGACGGGACCATGGTGCTTTCGTTCGCCCACCTGGACCATCCGGGTGGAAATCAAATGGAATACTACGGGTGCGCCCGCCTGCTCACGCTCAAAGCCGACAAATGGACGGAGATCATGGGACCGGAGAGCCTGCAGGGAAAAGGCTGGGCGGTTCGCCAGGGCGTAAAAAATAATCTCACGGACAGCCTGAGGTTGGAAGGACGGTTGGCCGCTGAGTCCACGAACTATAATCTCGACGCCGGCGGCCACCACGATCGACGCGGTTATTGACGGGGGCGGACGACAGTTTCTGGTCGGCCTATAACAAGATCCCCTCGACCATCAAGTTCGGGGAGCCCGGCGAGAAATCGCCGGGCTCTCCGCGTTTCCCTGCTCGCGCGCCCGCTGTTGATGGCTCCTGACTGCGAAGTGAGAAGGGACGCGCAACGAAGGGCAGAGACCGGGGTTTTTTACGTTTCCGGTATTCGAATGGTTGACGAGCGGCCCTCGCTCGGGACATTGCCGGGCACTCGAAAAAGCACACCATGATTAACACGACTTTTCTCCGTTCCCTGCTCGCCGCGGCTACGCTGGCGGCGTTGCCATTTGGGGCGACAACCTTGTGCGCCGCGACGGGCGACATCCTGGAGTCCAATGAAGGAAACCTGCTTCGGTTCAGGGCACTTGGAGGCACGCCGGGCACGTTCGCGAGCGGTTTCACCAACCCGAAAGGCGTCGTCTGCGACGGCAACGGGCACGTTTACGTGGCGGATGCGGGCAAGAACTCGATCATCGTTTTCACCCTGCCTGATGGGACTGGAACTACTTTCGCTTCCGGACTGAGCTCACCCGTCGGATTGGCTTTCGATATCGCCGGCAATCTCTACGTGGCGGAGTCCGCCAGCGGCAATATTATTAAGTTCGCTCCCGACGCAACGAAAACGACTTTCGCCGCGAACGCGGGCGGCCCCTCGGGCCTGGTGTTCGATGCCAGCGGGAATCTTTTTGTCGCTGATTTCAGCGGCGGCAAGATTTACAAATACACACCCAGCGCGACGCAAAGCACTTTTGCGAGCGGTCTGGACCATCCAGCCGGCCTGGCGATGGATAGCGCGGGGAATCTTTTCGAGGCGGATTCCGGCAGTGGCACCATTTTCAAGTTCGCGCCCGATGGAACGAAGACCAGTTTCGTTACCGGAGCAGGCCGTCCGTATGGTCTGGCGGTCGACGCAGTGGATAACCTGATCGTGGCTGATAACGCAGGCGGCGCCACGGTCCGCTACTCGCCAACGGCCGCGAAGGCCGTTATTTTCCAGAGCAACTTTAACACGCCGCAATTCCTCGCGGTCGAGCCGGAGCAGCATCACTTGCTGAACATCAGCACCCGCGGTTTTATCCGAGGCGCCGGCGACGTTTTGATCGCTGGTTTTGTGGTGGGCGGAAATGGACCGGTCGGCACTTCGATCCTGGTGCGCGCTCTGGGCCCATCGCTTTCTGCCTTTGGAATCAGCGATCCGCTGGCCGACCCCATAGTAGAATTGCGTGACGCCTCGGGGACGTTGCTGGCCTCGAACAACGATTGGAAAGACACCCAGCAGACCGCCATCTCGGGGACGCCGCTCGCTCCGACGAACGATCGGGAGTCCGCGATCCTGATCACGCTCCATGGGGGCGCCTTCACGGCGATTGTCGGCACAGCGACCGGCGCACCCGGCACGACGGTCGTGGAAGTTTATAACTTGCCGTAACCGGCGTTCGGGCCCGACTCGTTAGGCCACCTGGCCGGCGAGCTCCGTCGTCAGAGTTTGACGAGCGCCATGATCAAGAGATCCATGGCCAGGACCCAGACGAGGATTACCTGCCAGAGCCGCAGGTTCCGCGCGCCATAATGGTCGCCGGTGACTTGCGGATCGCGATCGAACAGCCGCTTGCGAATCCGGAAGATGTAGAGACCGCTAAAAAAAACGATCGCCAACAGAATGCTGAAGACGATTCGGAGCGCCAGGACCGAGTCCCGGTGGTCGTGGACAACCGCCAGGATCGCGCTCGTACTCACCTAGACAGATCGCCAATGCGTCGCGGCATGGCCGGGTTTGAGTGAGCAATCACACGCAAGCGTCGGGTCAGATATTGCTGCCGGTCCACTTCAGTTTCTGCCGGACAACGCCAAAGAACGAGACACCCGGCAGTGACGCCAGCGGCAGGACGCGGCTCGACTTCTTGATTTCCACGCGCGTCTCGGTTTCAATTCGCAACGGCCCGCGGCCATCGACTGTCATAAAAACCGGATAATCGCGCTCGGTGACTTCGATCTCGATCACGGCGTCTTCGTCCACGATAATCGAGCGATTGGTCAGCACGTGCGGGCAGATCGGCGTGATGACAAACGCACCGGATTCCGGAGCCAGAATCGGCCCGCCGGCCGAAAGCGAATAGGCCGTCGATCCGGTTGGCGTGGCGACAATCAGACCGTCGGCGCTGAACTCCGTCAGCTCCTCGCCGTTCACACTCGTCTTGAGGCGAATCAGGCGGGAAACCTCGCCGCGGCTGAAGACGACATCGTTCAGCCCGGTCATGGTGGGACTTTCGCCGCCCGGAGTTTTCACCGCGACCTCGAGCAAGGTGCGCTCGCTGAAAGTCATTTTGCCGGCGGCGATGCATTCGACGGCTTCCGCGTAGGCGCTGGAATTCGAACAGGTCAGGAAGCCAAGCGCGCCGATGTTAATGCCGAAGACCGGCTTGATGTTGTCGCCGAGCTGGCCCACCAGGTGAAGAATCGTCCCGTCGCCGCCCAGGACAACGAGCAGGTCCGCTTCGCGGCCCAGGTCCGGGATGGTGCGCCCGTCCGGGAGCCCGGCCAACACGGCCGTTTTCTCCTCCAGCAAGACCGTCAAGCCGGCCCGCTCCAACTCCGTAGCCACCGTCCGGGTCAACTCCGCTACCCCGGGTTTACCGGTGTGAGCGGTTAAGCCGATTTTGTTCGGACGCATATGAAGAATTCCTGGTTTCCATCCGTGCCGGTAATGCCGGAAGGAACGATGCCCACCACCTCATGGCCCGCTTCGAGCACGAAGTCGCGGATTTTCTCCTGCGCTTTCTCGTGCAAGGCCGGCTCGCGCACAATGCCGCCGCGCCCCACGTCCGAAGCTTGCAGCTCAAACTGCGGTTTGATGAGGGCGAGGATCATCCCGTTGGGAGTTACCAACTCGAACGCGTTCGGCAAGATCAAAGTCAGGGAAATAAACGAAACGTCGACAACGCAGAGGTTGATCCGCTCCGGAACATCGGCGCGGTCGAGAAAGCGGGCATTGAGTTTTTCGCGGACGATCACGCGCGGGTCGTTCCTGATTTTCCAGGCGAGTTGGCCATGGCCAACATCGATCGCATAGACTTTCGTCGCGCCGCGCTGGAGCAGGCAATCGGTGAATCCGCCGGTCGAGGCCCCGATATCGAGAGCCGTCAGTCCATTCACCTCAAAACCGAAATGCGTTAGCGCGCCTTCCAGCTTCACTCCGCCTCGACCCACGAACGGCGCCGGCGCTCGGACGGAAACCGCGGCGTCGGAGGCCACTTTCACGGAGGCCTTGTCCACGACTGCCTCCCCTACCCTGATCTCGCCGGCCATGATCGCACGCTGCGCCTGTTCCCGGCTCGGGAAGAATCCGTGGTCCACCAGAAAGGTGTCCAAGCGGGCTTTTTTCGGCGTCGCCGTCATCACGATACCGACCTGTGCAGCCGGAATAGTTTATTGCTCATCGACGTAATAGCTTCCGGAACCCTCCAGTTCATCAACTATTTACCTATTTCAATCGAGGCGTCTTTACTAGTCATTCCCGGCGTACTGGCGCAGCAACTTCTCGATTGACTCCAGATCTTCGACCGCAGCCCGGCGGCGCTGGTATTTCCGGAAGACAACGTCCTTGAGCTTCAGCAGATCGTCGAGCAACGGCCGGTCGTAGTAGGTCCACTCCGGGTCATCCGCGTATTTCGCCTGGACGCGCCAAACGCCGCCGAACTTCGTCACGCGCACTTCGCGCTTGCGGCCCTCAGCATCTTTCTCCGTCCATATGTGTTGACTGCGCATCCGGCCCGAATCTTACATTAGCTGCTTGAAAGACGCAGCCAGATTGCTCGCTTATTTCGCGGCCACGATTCTTTTCGGCGCGCTGGCGGCGCCCATCCTGTTCTGGGCGGCGCAATCGCTGGCCGGGCACGGAATTTTTCCCGCCCTGGCCAAATTCGAATTCGAATCATTTTTCCACCGGGCCCTGATGCTCGGCGCGATTGTATTTCTCTGGCCCCTCCTGCGCTGGCTCAGAATCAAAGGGCGACGCGACCTGGGCCTGGAACCAAACCGGCGCTGGCTCGGCCATTTGGTCATGGGGTTCTTGCTCTCTAGCCTACCCGTCCTAGGCTGTGAACTTTTCCTCGTCCTGAGTGACGCTTATTCGATTCGACCGAGTTTCTCCTGGCTTGACGTTCTCAAGGTGCTTCCAACCGCAGTCGTCGTGCCGCTGATCGAGGAGTCGCTGTTCCGCGGATTATTTCTGGGTGTTGTCCTTCGCAGCTGGCGGCCATGGTCGGCGAGTCTTTTCAGTGCCGGAATCTTTTCGATTGTCCATTTTCTCAAAGCGCCCGATCAAACGACAACCGTGGTGCAATGGTATTCGGGCTTCGTTTCCCTGGCGCATTCGTTCGATCAGTTCCGCGAGCCGATGCTCGTGCTCGGCGGATTCACGACCTTGTTGGTTATCGGAATAATCCTGGCCAACGTTCGCGTGGCGACGCGCTCGCTCTGGGCGCCGATCGGTTTGCACGCCGGCTGGATCCTGACGAGCATGATGTTCGCCAAGATCGCGCGGCGCGATTGGATGTGGTTGCCGTGGCTCGGCAAGAATTTGCTCGTCGGGCTGCTGCCGCTCGCGGTGATGCTCCTCACCTGGTTGCTGGTGAGCGTGTGGTTGAACTATGCCCGCCTTCGCCGCATCTAGAATCCTCGAAGCATTGGCGTCGCTGTTTTATCCAGCGACCTGTGTCGTCTGCGCGGCAAACGTCGAGCGCTCGGAATATCTTTGTGCGGATTGCCAGCACGCCGCGCCCCGGATCGTGGCGCCGTTCTGCGCGAAATGCTCGGAGCCATTTCCCGGCGCGATCACGCAAACCTTCAGTTGCGCGAACTGCGAGCATCGCCTCCTCCATTTCGAGTGCGCCGTCGCGGCCTACCGCAGCCGCGGCCTGGTCCGCAAACTCGTGCACGAATTCAAGTACGCCAGGCTACGCCACCTCCGCTATCCCGTGGCCGGATGGCTTCGCGAAACCCTGAGCGACCCGCGCCTGCACGGCCGCCACTTCGACCTCATCGTCCCCGTCCCGCTTCATCCTGCGCGGGAACGCGAGCGCGGATTCAACCAGGCGATGCTCCTCGCCGAACTGCTCGCCCCCGCCGTCAAGGCGCCACTGCGGCCTGTCCTGGAGCGGACGCGTTACACTACCACCCAGACCGCCTACGACCGCGCCGAGCGCATGGAAAATTTGCATGGCGCGTTTCGTTTACGAAAAAAGCAGGACGTGCGAGACTTGCGGGTGCTTCTGATCGACGATGTGTTAACTACCGGATCGACGCTGAGCGAATGCGCGCGCGTTCTGAGAGCCGCGGGCGCGGTTTCCGTTCACGCGGCAACGGCGGCTCGGGCCTGACGACATGGCTATTTTTAAGAGACCTCCCATCGGCGGTGGCGATAGAAGGAAACGCCGCGACGATATCCCGCAGGGGCTCTTTCAAAAATGTCCGGGCTGCAAGGAGGTCGTGCATGAGCTCGAGCTCGCCCAAAACCAGCGGGTTTGCCCGCACTGCGAATATCATTTCTCGCAGACCGCCAAGGAGCGCGTCGAAAATCTGCTCGACGAAGGAAGTTTCGTGGAACGCGATGCCGGGCTGCGCTCGGTGGACACCCTTCAATTCCAAGGCATGGCCAGTTATAAGGACCGCCTCAAAAAATACCAGGACGCAACCGGCCTAACCGACGCGGTGTTGAGCGGCTACGGAATGATCGAAGGCTTCAAGGTCGCGATCGCCGTCATGGATTTCAGTTTCCTCGCGGCCACCATGGGTTCCGTGGTCGGCGAGCGCATCACCCGCACCATCGAATATGGAACGGAGAACCGCTGCCCGGTGATCATCGTTTCCGCTTCCGGCGGCGCCCGCATGTACGAAGGCATGCTTAGTCTGATGCAGATGGCCAAGACGAGCGGCGCCCTCGCGCGCCACGCCTGCGAAAAATTGCCTTACATTTCCGTGCTGACCAATCCCACGACCGCCGGCGTGATGGCCAGCTTCGCTTCGTTAGGCGATGTCATCATCGCGGAACCGAAAAGCATGATCGGGTTCGCCGGCCCGCGCGTGATCAAGGAGACTACACACCAGGATTTGCCGGAGCGTTTCCAGACCGCCGAGTTCCTCGAAGAACACGGCCTGATCGACTTGATCGTTCATCGGAAAAAGATGCGATCGCAGATCGCGGAGTTCCTCACCTTCTTTTCGAACTCGCAGTGAACTATGGTGAGGCGCTGGCCTGGCTCTACGGAACGCAGCGTTTCGGGATCAAGCTCGGGCTCGAGAATGTCCAGCGCTTGCTGCGCGAGCTGAACGTCCCAGGAAAAAATCAGCGGATCATCCACGTCGCCGGCACCAACGGCAAAGGCTCCGTCTGCGCGATGATCGATTCGATCTGCCGCGCCGCGAATTATCGCACCGGTCTCTTCACCTCCCCTCACCTCGTGACTTACCGCGAACGCATTCGGGTGAACGGCGAAATGATCGCGCCGGATGAAGTGGCGCGCGGCTTGAGCGCACTCCGCGATACGATCCGGGAGTGGGATCCGCACCCGACCTTTTTCGAAATCACGACTGCGCTCGCGCTCGACCATTTCAAAAAAAAGGAGTGCGAACTGATCGTGCTCGAGACCGGCCTCGGTGGCCGGCTCGATGCGACAAACGCGCTCCTGCCGGTCGTGTCCGTGATCACACCCATCGGTTACGACCACGAGGAATGGCTGGGCAACACCATCGAATTAATCGCCGCTGAAAAAGCCGGGATCATCAAACCGCGCGTTCCGGTCGTCTCCGCCGAACAGGAAGGCGCGGCGGAAACGGTGATTCGCCAACGGGCGTCAAAATGCGACGCGCCACTCGAATTCGTGACCGAGCCGTACGCGATGAGCCCGGTAGGCCTGGCTGGAGCGCATCAACGACATAACGCGGCGCTCGCAGTCGCCGCTTTGCGATCCGGCGGAGTCGCGGTCTCCGAGGACGCGATTCATCGTGGTCTGGCGCACATTGATTGGCCCGCGCGTTTCCAGCGCTGGGACGAGCGCACCATCATTGATGGCGCGCATAATCCCGCCGGCGCGCTAGTTTTAGCGAAAACCTGGCGCGAACAATTCGGCGATGACCGCGCGACTATCATTCTCGCGGTGCTCCAAGAGAAAGACGTCACCGGTATTTGCCGAGCCCTCGCCCCAATCGCAGAACGTTTCATCCTTCCCGCAATCCGATCCGAGCGCGCCCTGCCGCCTAACGAGTTAATTCCGCATCTCTCCGCCATTACTCCATCACTCCCAACCGCCAGTCCGGCTCGGACCTCCATTACTCCATCCTTCTCCGATGCCCTCGCCCTCGCTCGCGCCAATCCCGAGCGCATTCTCATCACCGGCTCGCTCCATTTCGCCGGCGAAGCGCTCGCCACGTTGGAGGGAACTCCGGACGCGCTCGAAGATTGTGCGCAGTAAGACGAGGTGCGGTTGTAGGGCGTTTCTGTGAAACGCCGGCCGCGTTTGCCGCTTCGCCCGGAAGGCGTCTGACACAGACGCCCTACAATTCTCCTTCCACCACAATCATCGCCATAGCGTGGTGCTCGGTGTGGCTAAGAGTGATCCAGACGGTGGCGACCCCGCGTTCGTCCGCCATTTTCTTCGCGCCGCCTTCCAGGACAACGAAGGGTTCGCCGCTCGGTTTGCGCCGCACGTCGATATCCTTCCAGCCCATCGCCTTTCCGATCCCGGTCCCGAAAGCTTTTGAGACCGCTTCCTTCGCCGCGAAGCGCGCGGCCAGATGGCGCGCCGGAAATTTCATCGACTGCGAATACTCGATCTCGCCCGCGGTAAAAACACGATGAAGAAACCGTTCGCCGAACCGCTCGAGCGAATGCTCGATCCGCGCGTTCTCCACCAGATCGACGCCAATCCC
>JBEEHI010000266.1:0-3220 GCA_041167305.1 Verrucomicrobiota bacterium | reverse complement strand
GTCGGCATGACGGTCGAACTGATTTGAATGACTAGCCATCCGACAACCGCATACGCGACGGCGACCTTGTAAACGTTGCGCCGCTTCAGCTCGGCAAAGAAGTTTCCCGGGTTCATGGCGGCGGTAGTGTGCGCCTATGGTCCAGCCTTGCGAGGTGTGATGCCAAGAGCTTTTTCGATCGCAGCCGGGTCGTAAACGTTTCCGGCTTTGATCACGGTCGTGATCTTGTCGAGGTCGCGAATGTTTTTCAGAGGATCGCCATCGACGAGAATGATGTCGGCGAGTTTGCCGGCGGCAATGACGCCGCGGTCTTTGTTCGCGCCCATGACCTCGGCGGAAGTGAGCGTGGCCATGCGAAGAACTTCAGCGGCTGGGATGCCGGCGCGAACGTAAAGCTCGAGTTCGTGATGAAGCATGTAACCAGCGAGCGCATCCGTTCCCGGAATAATGGTGACTCCGGCTTCGTGCAGTGCCTTGAGCAGGCGCAGCATCGCGGGAAACGATTCGCGGTAAGCGGCCTCTTTGTCTTTCGGTACTTCGAGTGCGCCGCTGCGCATCCCGCGGCGGACCTGCGGTGGGAAGCGCGGGATGATCTGTTCGAGACCGGGGGTAAGCGCAGTCGGATCACCGCTGAAGAGCCCTTCGAACGCGTCCATGGTAGGATCAAGCACGGTGTGATGTTGTTTCAGGAAGCTGATGAACTCGCGCACCTCCGGTTTATCGGGTGGGAAATCGCGGGCGCGTTCGGCGACCTTGATGAAGCGATCGCGGTTCCGCGTTTCCTTCACTTCGGGAAACAGGAAGTTGAGCACGATGAAATTGATGTGCTGGATTTCGTCCGCGCCGTTCTCAACGAACTGTTTCGCAGACATGAATGCCGGCACGTGACCGCTGACCCGCATTCCGCGGGCATGGGCGTGATCGGCGATGATCGGCACCAGCTCGGGTTTCATTGACGAATAAATTTTGATCTGGGCGTAGCCATGGTCGGCATACCAGTCGACGTCTTTGATCGCTTGCTCGGCGGTGTCGACCCGCATAGTGGTAGGGCCGGCCAGCTCGCCGGTGCCGTCGATGATTCCCGCCTTCCAGACATGAGGACCGAGCTCGCGGCCTTCATCGAAGCGCGCGACGCGCAGCAGGAAGCTGTCGAGGTCGTTCGCCATATCGCGAGCGCTGGTCACGCCGTTGGCGAGGTCGAGCGCGCCATCGACATCGCCGAAGTGCTGGTGGTTATCCCAAAGGCCTGGCATGAGGAAGCGGCCGCCGGCATCGATAATTTCGGCGTTCGCGTTGGCCTTTACGTCCGCGTCCGGCCCGACGCGGACGATGCGCTCGCCGCTCAGAAGCACGCTCGTTGCGGGCGTCACACTCAGATCGCGCGGGTCAAACAGGCGCGCGTTGCGGATGATCAGATCACCCTTCGGTTTGCGGGCGAGCGAATGCGCCATTCGCTCAGACCAGGCGGCATCCGTTTTTTCCTGCGCCTGCTGCAATTCCTTGATCGCGCTCTCGGACCCATCCGGCACGACTGAGAACCAGCCGGAGATCGACGACGCGATGCCGTTCTTATCGAGCCAAATCGGTTGCGGGGAAAAGCCGAGGCCGGTGATGCGATACTCGGTCAACTCGCCTTTGCCGGTTGTTACTTTGCCGGCCGCCTCGATGCTCGCCTCGCCGGCCGGCAACAGCGGCAGCTTATGATTCGGCGCCTTCAGGAGAGCTCGGGCCATCACTCCCAGGAATTCCGGAGGCGCAGTCATCGGCAGATAAAACGCTTCGCCCGTCAGGGCCTGTTCGCCTTGTTCGCTGCGATTCTTCCAGCTCGCTTTGCCGTTCTTGATTTCGAAATGCTCTTCGACCTGCGCCTTCATGTAATCGTTGCCGCTGCCCTGGTATTCCGTCGGCACGCCGGCCGCATCGAGTTTCCAAGTGGCAATAATGTGATCGCCGCGGCCGCGATCATTGTAGGAATACTCGACCCGCGTGACGCCGGCCGGCTCTTCCTTGACGGTTTGCGTTCCCGCCGGGTTACCTTGAATAAAGATTTTGTCCGTTCGTTCCGACCCCAGCACCGGCGCGACGCCGGCAACGAGCAGAACCAGGATGGTGGATGTGCGCATGTTCGTTAGGTCTCTTGTTGTTTTCCGACTATGGACTACGGGCCCTGCGGAAACATTTTCGCCACCAGTTGCCGAAAACGCGGCTCGTTCCGCAGAGGGTCGAACAGTGGATCCACTTTCAACCAGGTCGTGTCCGGGGTTTCGCCGCCGTCCCGAGCCTTCTCGAGATAATCGATCGCCGTGGCCTTATCACCGAGCCCTGCGTAGATGATTGTGTAGACGTAATTGCGGATGTAATGCTGGCCCCCGAGAGCCTTCAGCTTTTCCAAAAGCCCGAGAGCCTGTTCTTTTTTGCCGGTTTCGGCATAGGCCCGGCCGAGAAGCGCTAGGATTTCTGGATCGTCGTCGAGGGCGGCGGCCTTCTCGTATTCCGCGATTGCACCAGCAACATCTCCTTTTAAATAAAGCGCTTCCCCCAGGTTCCAATGGGCGTAGGCGAAGTTGCCATCGAGCGCGAGCGTTTTCCGCAATTGCAAGATCGCGTCGTCATAGCGGCGAGCAAGCATGAGTGTGCTTCCCAGGTCCGCGTTGATGATGAGTGAGAGCGGATCCAGGTCGACCGCGCGCCGGCATTGTTCGATCGCTTCATCAAACCGGCCCAGCGTCACGAGCAAACTGTTCCCGAACCAATGGTGCGCCGTGGCGTAGTTCGGATTGAGCTCGATCGCGCGCCGAAACTCCTGCTCGGACGGTGCGAACTTGAAATCGAAAAGGAGCAGCATCGCCAGCGCGGCCCGGCCATCCGAAGAAGTTTCATCCAGCTCGATTGCTTTCCGCGCCGCCACCGTTGCCCTCGGAAAAAAATCAGGCGGCCTTCCCGCGCCGAAAACAGGAATCAGCAGATAAGTCTGGGCCAGGCCCGCGTAGGCGCCCGCGTAAGTCGGATCGGCGGCGATCGCGCGCTCGAAAAATTCACCAGCCGTGTGGAGATCGGCGCCGGTGCGTTTGTTCCAGAAGAACCGGCCCTTGAGGTAAAGCTGGTAGGCTTCCGTGTTTTCGGTCGGGCGCGCGACGATGGCGCGCTGCTCGGCGCCGGTGAGCTTCGCTTCGAGCGACGAGGCGATTTTCTGCGAGAGATCGCTCTCGACCTGGAAGAC
>JBEEHI010000265.1:0-3627 GCA_041167305.1 Verrucomicrobiota bacterium | reverse complement strand
GCGATCCTGAAACACACGAACCCGTGCGGAGTGGGGAGCGATCCCGATCTGCGGGAGGCGTGGGAGAAGGCCTTCGCGACCGATAAGCAAGCGCCGTTCGGCGGCGTGATCGTTTGCAATCGCCCGGTCACGGAAGAACTCGCCAAGGCCATCAGCGAAATTTTCAGCGAAGTCATCATCGCGCCCGGCTTCGAGACCGAGGCGCGGGCGTTGTTTCAGAAAAAGAAAAATCTGCGGCTCATTAAAGCTCTGAAGCCGGAACCTTCCGACAAAGCGCCGCAGGATATCCGTTCGGTAGCCGGCGGGTTGCTTGTCCAGGACAGGGACACCGGCCAGTCCATCGATCTCGCGACCAAAGTGGTAACCACGCGCAAACCGACGGACGCCGAAATGGCCGCGATGATTTTCGGCTGGCGCGTCGTGAAGCACGTGAAATCGAACGCGATCGTTTATGCCGCTTCGGATCGCACACTGGGAATCGGCGCCGGGCAAATGTCCCGCGTCGACGCCTCACGCATCGCCGTCTGGAAGGCGAATGAAGCCGGTCTTTCGTTGAACGGCTCCGCCGTCGCGAGCGACGCCTTCTTCCCTTTTCCCGACGGTTTGCTTGCGGCCGCCGATGCCGGCGCGACCTGCGCGATCCAGCCCGGCGGTTCAGTCCGCGACGAAGAAGTCATTGCCGCCGCGAACGAGCGCGACCTGGCCATGATCTTCACCGGCGTGCGGCATTTCCGGCATTAGCTTTCGCGCTGAGCGCTGGAGCATTTGTAGGGCCTCTGTGTCAGACGCCACTTCAGACGACGGCGTCTGACACAGACGCCCTACAATTAACCCGGCGCGACGCGCGATCGGCGCAGCATCGAGCCTTGGATGATCACGCCGATGACGGCCAGGGCGATGAAAAGAATCAATGTGCCTTTTTCGGGAAGTGAAATCCCGGTGGTGATCAGGTGGGCGCCTTCGACCGACGAAAGAAGAATGAGAACCCAATCGAACAGGGCCAGCAACAGGAGGGCCCCGAGAATTCCGCCAATCACAAGCGTGACCCCCCGATAGTGCATGTGATCGGCGTAGAACGCCGCTGCCAGGGCCCAAGCAATCCGCCAGCCGGCCACGAACCCGGCGACGGCGATCGCTACTTTCTGCAGCAGGATCGCCAGCAGCGCGCCGATAACTCCAGCGCCAAGCGCGACCAAGAGCGTCATCCACTGCGGCGGCTCGCGCATGACATATGCGGCGATCTCGAGGCCGACGGCGAAGCCCAGGGCTGCGACAAAAAGCCAGAAAAGTTTCCGACCGAAAAGCAGGATCGCCGCGCCGATGATGACGCTGAGGATGGGAACGGATAAGTTCATCTGCAGTTTAAGAAAACATCACACTAAGGTCGCAAAGGATCACAAAGGAAATTTTCCATTCCAGACCCTTTGTGTTCCGTTGTGACCTTTGTGTGAGGTTTCATTTCTTCATCATCGCATCGCGCTTCGCCTTGAATTCGGTGCCGGGTTTCCACTCCGGGAATTTCTCGCCGTTCGCGACTTGGTAGCCGACTTCGAACAGAAGCTTCAAATCCTCGGCGGCGCCCGATAGATCCCATTCAGGATTCACCTCGTCCGAGGGCTGGTGATAATGCTTCGCCACGTATTCATCCTTTTTCTGCTGGCCGAATCCCGGCGGCTTGCCGATCACATCTTTTCCGGCTCCCGTGTAAAGCGATGGCAGTCCCACCTTCGAGAACTCGAAATTATCGGCGCGATAAAAGGTGCCTTTTTCCGGCTGGCTGTTCGGGTTCATGACGCGGCCCTGTTTCGTGGTCGCGGCCGCGAGCATGTCGTCGAGCTCGGAGTTGCCGAAGCTGATGTCCTCGATATCGCGCGTTTTTCCCCAGAGGCTCAGGCCATCCATGTTGATATCGGCTAGCGTTTCCGCGAGTGGGTAAAGCGGATGCTCCGCGTAGAATTTCGCGCCGAGCAGGCCGGCTTCTTCGGCTGTCGTCGCCATGAAAAGCACGGAGCGCTTGGGCGCCGGCTTCAATTTCATATAACCTGTCGCGAGCTCAATCAGTCCGCCCACGCCGGAGGCGTTATCGGCCGCGCCATTGAAAATCTGGTCGCCCTTCAGTTCTTCGTGTTTCCCGAGATGGTCCCAATGCGCGGAATAGACGACCCATTCATCTTTCAATTCCGGATCGCTGCCTTCCAGCTTTCCGATGACGTTTTGCGACTTGAACGGCCGCACGGTCTGTTTCAGGGAGAAGTTCGCCTTGGCTTTCAACGCGACCGGGCGGAACTCTTTCGTGATCGCCGCCTTTTTCAGGGTATCGAAATCCTGGCCGCAATCCGCCAGCAATTTTTTCGCGACATCGAGTGTAACCCAGGAGCGTATCTGGACCGCGTTCATGTTTTTGTCCGCGGCATCGATCTCGAAGTTCTCCTTGGCCCAGCTCGACATGATGACGGAATACGGATACGCGGCCGGCACCGTCTCATGGATGATCACCGCGGCCGCCGCGCCTTTCTGGGCCGCGATTTCGTATTTGTAGGTCCAGCGCCCGTAATAGGTCATGGCGTTTCCCTTGAACATTTTCGGGTCGAGCTTTGCCGGGTCGGCCGGATCAGGGATGGCCGGATCGTTGATCAGCATCAGGATCGTTTTGCCGCGGACATCGACGTCCTTGTAATCGTCCCAGCCGAATTCTGGCGCGACGACGCCGTAGCCGACAAACACGATGTCGGTGTTCTCCGCTTTGATCTCCGATTGGAGTCGCGCGGACGAGGCCACGTAATCGGCGGGGAATTTCAATTCCGTTTTCTTATCGCCGACGGTGAACGACGCAGTAGGTGCAGTCGTTATTCCCGCGAGCGGAACTTCCTGGATGTAGGTGCCATTCGGATTTCCGGGTTTCAGGCCGAGGGCTTTGAACTGCTCGTAGATGTATTTCACGGAAAGCTCTTCGCCCTTCGATCCCGGCGCGCGGCCTTCATATTCATCGGAGGCAAGAACCTTGATATGTTTGAGGAGATCGGCGGCGGTGATGGCGTCAGTGGCGTCTTTCGGAACCGAAGGTGGATCGACGGCGAAGGCGAGTGCTGTCAGCAACGAACAACCGAGAAGGCAGGCTAGTGATTTCATATTTAAGATTGTCATCCTGAGCGGAGCGCCGCGGAGTCGAAGGATCTCTAATTCTCCTTCGCTGGAGAAGCGCAGAAAATATTCAGAGATTCTTCGACTGCGTTTCGCATCCGCGAAACTTCGCTCAGAATGACAACATTAGAACAATCGCGCCAAACCATTCTTTCACGCTTGCGTCTTCTGTAGCCGCCGCCCTGCTTGCCACGCCGTAGCGGGCGAAGGCGGGTGGGCGGCGTGAGTGCGGCATTGCAGCTTCGCTCGCGCCCACGTTTCGCACAGCGAAGCGGCTACCGAAGACGAGCGGCTTGTTTTACGAACATCGCCGCGCCAAGATCCCGGTCTGCGTGCAACCGTACCTCGAAAAATTTCTGCTCGCCTTCATCCCGCTTTTTGTCGCGATCGATCCGATCGGGTTGATCGCGATTTTTCTCGGCTTGGGCGGCGACGTGGACGCAAAGAAACGCCAGGTCGAAGGGACGCTCGGATTAATCACCAGCC
>JBEEHI010000264.1:0-6650 GCA_041167305.1 Verrucomicrobiota bacterium | reverse complement strand
TGGTTTGTCTTCACGCCTTGGGGCGCGGCGGCGTTCCTGTTGTTTTTCGTCTCGGGCCTGGTGGAATCGAACCGCACACCGTTCGACGTGCCGGAAGGCGAATCGGAAATCGTGGCCGGTCACATGACGGAATATTCCGGCTTCAAGTACGCCATCTTTTTTCTCGCGGAATATTTCGGAATGTTCGCGGTCAGCGGGCTGGCGGTAACGTTGTTCCTGGGCGGCTGGCACGCACCGCTCCCGTGGCTGGAGATCATTCCGTCTTACATCTGGTTCTTCGCCAAGCTCTCTGTTCTCCTTTTTGTTTTCATCTGGATCCGCGGGACGCTCCCGCGGATGCGCGTCGATCACGTGATGAATTTCGCTTGGAAATTCATGATGCCGATGGCGTTCACCTGCATCGTCGCCGCGGCGGCGTGGCACTATCAGGCGCACGGTCTGGCGGGGTGGCTTTGGTCGCTTGGGATTTTGCTCGCGGTCTATCTCGCGCTCTCCCGTTTTCTCAAGGCAAACAAAAACCTCTCGGTCCGGACTTATCGTTTCGCTGAATGAGCGTGGCTGCCTTTATTGTCATCGCGGTCTTCACGCTCGCCGGGGCGCTGGCCGCCGCCTGTCTGCGCAAGCTCATTCACGCCGCGCTCTGCCTTGTCGTCGCGTTCCTCGGCCTGGCCGCCTTTTACTTTTTTCTCGGCGCTGAATTTGTCGGCCTGGTCCAGGTCTTTGTTTATGTCGGCGCCGTCGCGGTGCTGATCGTGTTCACGATTCTGCTGACGCGCCGCGAAGATGAAGACGCGGCCGGTTTTAATTGGAGCGGCGTAATCGTCGCCGTCGCTGTCTTTTCCGGGCTGGCTTGGGCGATCATGAAAACGCCGTCGCTTTCCGTCGCCGCGCCGGGTATCGAGCCGCTCACGGTCAAGCGGATTGGGGAAATGCTGATGACCAATTACGTCTGGCCGCTGCAATGCGTCGGCCTGCTGCTGACGGCGGCGTTGATCGGCGCGTTGGTGCTGGTCATGGAGGAGAAACGATGACGCCAACGCTCCAGCATTGCCTCATCATCTCCGCCGCGCTTTTCTCGATCGGGTTGCTCGCGGCGCTCAGCCGGCGGCACGCCATTTTTATTCTGATCGGGATCGAGCTCATGCTGGCGGCCGCGAACCTAAACTTCATCACCTTCTGGCGGTTCGGGCCGGCATCGCCGAATCCGACGGGCGTAATGGTCGCCATCTTTTCCATCGCGATTGCCGCGGCGGAAGCCGCGGTCGGTCTCGCGCTCGTCATCGCCGTCTACCGCCATTATCGCACGACAGACGTACGCCGGTTCAACCAACTCAAAGGATGACCACGCGCCTTCGCTTCACCTTGTTCCTGGCGCTCCTCACGGGAGGGGTCCCGGTCCACGCTGCCGAGAAAAAGCCCGCGAAGCCTCCGCGCTTCGAGGACCTGGTGCGCGAGTTCGATTACGACCGCAACGCTCTCCTGAATATCCGCGAGGAGCGCAAGGAAGAACGCGATGGCGCGACGATCACCGAGCTGTCCTACGACAGTCCGCGCGGCGGCCGCGTGCCGGCCACCCTGGTTCTCCCGCCGGGCAAGGGTCCGTTCGCCGGGATTTTGTTCGGGCATTGGATGATGCCGCGATCGCCGGTGGCGAACCGAAAAGAGTTTCTCGAAGAGGCGCTGCTCCTGGCTCGCTCGGGCGCCGTCTCGCTTTTAACCGATGCGCCCATGGTCCGGCCCGGTTTTCTTCCGGAGAAAGACCTATTGAAGGGCCAGATTCAAAACGCCGAAGCGTCGCGTCAGCAGGTCATCGATTTCCGCCGCGGCGTGGACCTGCTGATCGCGCGCGGCGATGTCGACCCCGCGCGCCTGGCCTACGTCGGCCACAGCTACAACGCGCACACCGGCGGTCTTCTCGCTGGCGTCGAAAAGCGAATTGGCTCCTTTGTTTTGATGGCGGGCGTTTTCGCGGATGAGGAATACGTCTTCGATTCCAACACCCCGGCGATCGCCGAGTTTCGAAAACGAATTGGCGAAGAACCACTCGGCGGTTTTTTCCGGGAGTACGCGTTCGACGATCCGGTCTATTTCATCGGGCACAGCGCGCCAGCCGCCGTTTTTTTGCAGGTTGGGCGCGATGACGCAGCGATCCCGGAGACCGTGGCCCGCAGATCCTTCGAGCGTTTCGAAGAACCGAAAAAGATTGAGTTCTACAAAGCTGGCCACGCCCTGAATGGCGAGGCGCGCAAGGACCGCGTCCAATGGCTGGCCGAACGATTGAAGTTGTCGCGGGTCGATCCGGAAGCGATCGACCGTATCCCCGACCTGGGGAAGGAAGAGAAAGAGGAGAAGGATTAACCGGCGATGATTTCCTGGAGCGCCGCGTATTTCTGGTTGATCCCGCTCATTCCCCTGGCGGCTTCTTTGCTGATTCTGAGTCTCGCGAGTTCGCGGCGCGCGGCTGCATTCGCGCTGGCTGTCTTCGGGCAGGTTAGCGCGCTGATCATCTCGGTCGCGGCGTTCGCCTGGACATTGCAAGCGCCGGGAGCGCGTGCGGTTCAAAACTTTACCTGGTTCACGTTTGGCGACCAAGCGGTGCGAATCGGTTCCGTGCTCGACCCGCTCGCCGCCGCCATGCTCGTCATGATCACGCTGGTCAGTCTTTGCATTTTCGTTTTCAGCAAAGGCTACATGGCGGGCGACAAGGATTTCTCCCGCTTCTTCGCTTATCTGTCGTTCTTCTCGGCCGCGATGCTCGGCGTCGTTATCGCCAACAGCCTCCTTTTGCTCTTCGTTTGCTGGGAGTTGGTCGGCCTCGCGTCGTATCTGCTGATCGGCTTCTGGATTCACAAACCGAGCGCGGCGGCTGCGGCGAAGAAAGCGTTCATTACAACGCGAATCGGCGATCTCGGATTTTTCCTCGGGCTGTTGTGGCTTTATCACGACGCCGGCACGCTTCTGTTTTACGACAATGGCAGCGGTTGCCTCGAGGCGGCCGGGCTTCTCGCCATCGGCTCGAGCGCGACTTTCATTGCGTTGCTAATTTTTTCGGGCGCGGCCGGCAAGTCGGGACAATTCCCGCTGCATGTCTGGCTGCCGGACGCGATGGAAGGACCGACGCCCGTCAGCGCGCTCATCCACGCCGCGACGATGGTGGCCGCGGGTGTATTCCTCGTGGCGCGCGTCTATCCGATCTTCTCGTTAGGCGCCATTGATGGCGTGACGCCGTCGCTCACCGTCGTGGTATGGGTTGGCGTCGTCACCGCGCTCATGGCGTCACTGATCGCGATCGCGCAATCCGACATCAAGCGCGTCCTCGCTTATTCCACCGTCTCCCAACTCGGCCTGATGATGGTGTCGCTGGGTGTGGGCGGTGTGGCGGCGGGGATCATGCACCTGCTCGCGCACGGATTTTTCAAGGCGCTGTTGTTCCTCGGTTCCGGCTCCGTGATTCACGCTTCGCATCACGAACAGGACATTCGGAAAATGGGCGGCCTGCGAAAACGGATGCCGATCACTTTTGTAACCTACGCGATCGGCATGATGGCACTCAGCGGCGTACCGCTGTTTTTCGCTGGCGCCTGGACGAAGGAGGAAGTTCTGCACGCCACGGCGCATTGGCCCAAATCGCCGGTGCCCTATTACCTGATGCTCGCCGGGGTCGTCCTGACCGCGCTCTACATGACGCGGCAAATGATTTACGTTTTCTATGGCGACCGGCGCGCGTCGGAAGCCGCGCACGAAAGTCCGGCGGTGATGACGCGGCCGCTGATTCTGCTCGCGATCTGCACGATCGGACTAAGTGCCGTGCTCACACCCGCCTGGCCGTGGTTGCACGACTACTTGTCCGGCGAAACTCCCCATCTCGATTTCAGCCTGCTGATCCAGCCGATGCTCTTCATTTCGCTCGCGCTCGTCGCCGGCGGAATCGGTCTCGGCGTCCTGATTTATCGCCGCGCCGGTGTGACGGATCCGCTTCAGCAAGCTCAGCCCGCTTTGTTTCGCTTCCTCGAAAACAAGATGTGGCTCGATGAACTTTACGCGCACACCGTCATCGCTCTCAGCAAAACAGCCGCGCTTGTTTCGAACTGGATGGATCGATTCGTCTGGGATGGGTTCGTGAGGGCGGTGGGCGCTATTGGCAGTCTCCTCGGGATCTTTTCCGCGGGCGTCGATGAACGCGGCATCAATGCCGGTGTCGACGAAAGCGCGGGCGGCGCGCGCGGTCTCGGCCGGCTGATGTCGCGATTCCATTCCGGGCAAATCCAGTTGTATCTGGGCGCCGTCGCGGTGGCGGTTCTGGCTCTTCTCCTTTTCTACGCATGGCTGGCCTGATCACCGCGCTCATTTTATTGCCGCTGGTTGGGGCGCTTTTTGTCGGCATCAGCCGCCCAAATTCCGCCCGCGGGATCGCGCTGGGATTCACGGTCCTGAGCGGAATCGTCGCGTTTGTCTTGTGGCGCAACTTCGACAGCGCCGCGCCCGGATTGCAGCTCGTGGAGCGCCATCCGTGGATTCCTTCCATCGGCGCGGAGTATCTCGTCGGCATCGACGGCCTGAGTTTGCTTCTCGTTATTCTCACGTCGGTGATCTTTCCCTTCGCCTTGCTCGCACAACGGTTAAGCCGAGGCGCGTGCGCGCTCCTCCTCGTTATGCAGGCCGCGCTCTACGGCACGTTCACCGCCCAGAATTTCATCCTTTGGTTCTTGTTTTACGAGATGAGCCTGATCCCGGGGTTTCTCCTGATCAAAATCTGGGGCGGTGAAAATCGCGACTGCGCCGCGACCAAGTTCTTCCTCTACACATTCCTCGGCAGCGTCGCGATGCTGCTGGCATTCCTTGGGATTTATTTCGCCAAGGGCACGTTCGATTTCGTGAAGCTGGCGGAACTCGCGCGGAGCGGTCCGCTGCTAAGCGGCAAGCTTGGCTGGTTCGCGTTCGCCGGCATTTTCCTAGGGCTGGCCGTCAAAGTGCCGCTCTTTCCGTTTCACACCTGGCTGCCGGACGCATACGAAACCGCGCCGACCGGAGTCTCGATGGTGTTGACCGGTGTGCTTTCGAAGATGGGCGTCTACGGTTTCATCCGTCTGCTGCTTCCGTTGTTCCCGCGCGAGATCCAGGTGCTAGGTCCATGGCTCCTCGGTCTCGCCGTTTGCTCGATCGTTTTTTCCTCCCTCGCGGCCTGGGCGCAGTCCGATCTCAAGCGGATGGTCGCCTATCTCTCGATCAACCATCTTGGCTATTGCCTGCTCGGCTTGTTCGCCGTTGGCGCTGCCACCACCCGGCCCGCCGTCGAGATTCAGGCCGCGCTCAGCGGCGTTTTCCTGCAAATCTTCAACCACGGCATCACCGCCGCCGCGTTGTTTTATTTCGTCGGCTTGCTCGAAGAACGCCGTGGCTCGCGCGGCATCCACGACTTTGGCGGCTTGACGCAACGCACGCCGCTCCTTTGCGGCTGGATGAGCGTCGCCATGTTTTCCTCTCTCGGCTTGCCGGCCTTAAACGGCTTCGTCGGCGAATTCCTCATCTTCAAAGGCTCGTTCGCCCTCGCCGCCATCGCGACGTCCGGCGCCGTGCTCGGCCTGCTCTTCACCGCCATCACGTTCCTGCGCGCCATGCAGATGCTCTTCAGCGGCCCGCTCGCGGAACGTTGCAGCACCTTTCCCGATCTTCTGCGGAGCGAGAGGCTGGTCATTGTTCCCTTCACGCTGCTGATGTTCGCCGTCGGCCTCGCGCCCCAGTTCCTTTTCAAGATTCTCAACAGCACGGTCATTCAGATGACGCGGCTGTTTGTGTGAGACCCATGAGCAAAGCGATCATACCCATCCCGCGGATCGCGCCACGAATCCTTCTTCTTCGTGGAGAGAGAGTCCTGCTAGATTTCGATCTCGCTGCGTTATACGGCGTAGAAACACGAATCCTAAATCAGGCGGTAAAACGAAACGCTCGGCGGTTTCCGTCTGATTTTATGTTCCGGCTCTCGGACGAAGAGATGGAAACGATATCACAATTTGTGACGTCTTCGACGGAACGGCCTCGAAAAAAGGAAGCCTCGAACTCATCACAATCTGTGATGAGTTCACCCAAGCACCGGGGTAAACGGTATCGGCCCTACGCCTTTACCGAACAGGGCGTCGCCATGCTTTCGAGCGTTTTGAAGAGCGACCGCGCGGTAAAAGTGAACATCGCGATCATGCGCGCGTTCGTGAAACTGCGCCAGACTATCGAGTCCAATCGCGAGCTTGCCCGCAAATTTTCGCAGCTGGAGCAGCGAGTCGGCAAACATGATGACGAGATCGCCGCGATCCTCGACGCCATCCGGCAATTGATGGCGCCGCCGGAGAAGCCTCGTCGGGAAATCGGATTTCATGTGCGCGAGAAAGCGCCGCGTTATCGAGCCCGGAACCGTCGATGATCGCCTGGACCATCTACGTCACCTTCGGCGGCGCGTTGCTGCTGCTGTTCCTGCCACACATTCTGGCGCGCTGGATGGCGCTCCTGGCTTCGCTTACCGGCTTCGCCATTAGCCTGAACGCGTTCTTCAACGCGGGTGACAGCGCCAGTTTCCAAACCATCATCAAACTCCCGTGGATTCGCGGACTCGGCTTCGAATATCACCTCGCGGCGGACGGCATCAGCCTGACGATGTG
>JBEEHI010000263.1:0-5906 GCA_041167305.1 Verrucomicrobiota bacterium | reverse complement strand
ACTGAACGCCAGGCTGGTGATCGCTTTCTTGTGCGACATCCCCTGGAGCAGCTTGCCGGAAGGCGACCAAAGATTGATCGTCCCATCGCGGTGTCCGGAGGCGATCGCGTTGTTGTCGGGCGCGAAACGCATGCAGGTGATCTCCGGCGCGGTCCCGAACACCGCGCCGGCCGATTGCGCCGTCGCAGCGTTCCACTGGCGAATCTTGCCGTCCCAGCCTGCGGTCACCAGCAGTTTGCCGTCGCTGCTGAACTCGATCGCGCTGATGTGAGGTTCATGCCGCATCGGGTCGCCGATGCGACTTCGCGAAAACACGTCCCAGAGTTGCGCCTCTCCGGTTTCCGTTGCGGTCGCGAACACTTTTCCGTCCCGGCGAAACGCGACCTGAGAAACGGTCGCCGCGTGAGGCAACGCAGCGCCGTTCGCCTCGCCGAATTTAGTCTGCCAAATCCGCGCCGTGGCATCGGCGCTTCCAGTCAGGATGAAGGAACCGTCAGGATTAAAGGCGATACTCACCACCGTTGCTTTGTGCGGCAACAAGCTCTGTGGCTTTCCGGTCTGGCTGAGGTCCCACAGGTAGCCATGGCCGTCGCCGGCTCCCGTTGCGAGCAAGACCCCATCCGGCGAGAGGTCCATCACTTCGATCGGACTGCCATGAACCAGGCGATCTGATAACGGATAGCGCGGCGGCGGCCGCCAAACGCGCGCTGTCCCATTCTCGGTTCCCAAAAGCAGCTCGTCTCTCGATGGATGCAAATCCATCGCCACAATGCCGCTCTGTTCCATGATCGGCTCGCCGATGAGCCGGCCGTTTATCAAATTCCAGGCGCGGACTTTCCCGTCGGCCGCCGCGGTGAACAGGGCCAGGCTGTCGTGGCTGAATTGCAGGGAAGTAACGACGGCATCGTGCGCCAGTTCCTGTTTGCGGCTGCCGTGGTTTCGCAACTCCCAGACGCACACCTTGGTTCCGACAATCGTGGCTGCGAGTTGACCGTTCGCGCTGAACTTTGCGTTTGTAACCGGGGCCTCGTGCACCAACTCGATCCCGACCGGGTTGCCCGTGGCGGCATCTGAAACCCGGGCGATATGATCCTTACTCGCGGTTAGAATTCGGCGCCCCTCGGGATCGAACTCCGCAGAATTGATGTCATCCCCGTGTTCGAACTGAAAGAGCGAAACGCCGTCCGGCACCTTCCATAAAATCGCGGTCTTGCCGCTCAGCCCGAGGAGTTGCGTCTCGTCCGAGGGATGGAACACGAGGGTGTGAATGTTTTCCGCCACCTTGATCTCGCCGAGCATTTGTCCGCTCGCGCTGTTCCAGAAGCGCACGGTTCCGTCGACGGAGCCGGTCGCGATGTAAGTTCCCTTGGCGCTCACCGCCACGGCGTTGATTGAATTGGGATTCTTGAGCTGCGATGGGCGGCCGAAGTTGTCTCCTTCCAAGTTGAAAACTCGTGCGACGCCGTCGACGCAAACCGTAATGACGCGACGTCCGTCCGGTGAAAACAAAGCCCGGCGGATCGGTCGGGGATGGACCAGCGAAGCTCCAACCGGTTCGCCCGAGCTGGTCTTCCATAAATGCGCCGTCAGATCCCGGCCCGCCGTGAGCACTCTCGCGCCGTCCGGCGAAAAACACGCGCTCGAGATTGCCTCCGTGTGACGCATCGGAGCGCTCAGCGGCAGCGGCCAGGAGCGTTGCGTCAATGCAAACCAAAGGCGCTCGGCCGCAACACTTCGCTCATCGGGATCCTGTTCTGCGGCGCGAGCGAGGAAGGCCAGCGCGGTGGCCGCGTCTCCGCGATCGAACAACTCCTGGGCTCGAGCGCTATCCGTGGCGACGAGTAATCTCTGGGTTTGGGTCCTTTGGCGCGCTGCTTCCCGCGCCGCCAGGATTGCCCAAACCGCAAGGCCCGCGAAAATTACCACCAGGGCCAGGGCCGCGATCCCGATTCTGCGCGCGCGCCTCAATTTGCGTTCGTGATCGCGCTGTTTCAGGTCGTCGTAGTTAACGGCCAACAGACCCGCCAGCAGTTTCAGCTTCGCGTTATTGCGGCCGTCTTTCCCTTCACGCGCGTCGGCCGCGATCGGTTCCGACGGAATCGCCGTGGCCTCGCCCGATTCCGACCAGCGGTAACGAAGCGCTTCGTGAAAACATTCGTCTTCCGGGCTGAATCCTGACTTGCCGTCCGCGGCATTCGGTTCGCCGTCGACGATCAAGGCCAGGATCCGATCTTCGCGGCCTAACGACTTGAAGGCCTTGATCTCCTCCCCCACCCAGCGCGAGCGCGCCGAGCGCGGCGAGCAAACGACAATCAGATACCGCGATTCGCGCAATGCCTCGCTAATATTCGATCCCAGGTCGGAAGAGACCGGCAACTCTTCCCGGTCGCGAAAAACCGGGAAGATCCGCGTAGGAATAATTCCGTCGCGCGATTCCTTTCCCACCAGCCGCGATGGAACCCGATACGTTTCCAGGGCCTTATGGAGCCAGTCCCCCCACTCCTTGTCCGTGTGGCTATAGCTGATGAACGCCCAGTATTTCACGGCGCGCGGGCTCTATTCGGTCGCTACTCGCGAATGCCTTCCATCAAGAGATCTGCCATCCGCTGCATTTCCGCCTCGGTATTGTAAAAGTGCGGGCTGATCCGCAACCACGCCCGATCGGCACGATCGCGACGCAGCGAAACGACGACATCGTTTTTCGTCAACGAATCCCACAAAGCGTCCGATGACATACGCGGATGACGGCAGGTCAAAATTCCGCAACGATTCTTCTCTTCCATCGGGCTGAGAAACTCAAAGCCGGCGGGGGCGATTCGATCGCCCAATATCTGCGTCAACGCGCTGATTCGACGCGTAACTTCGTTCGGTCCCGCTGCCAGCAGAAGTTCCACCGCAGCTCTTAATCCGGCGAGGACGCTGTGGGTGTAGGCACCCGGTTCAAATTTCCGGCCGCCCGTTTCGAACTTCACCTCGCGCTGCGAGATAAAGTTCGGCGACACCACGTTCCAGCCACCGATCGTCGCCGGGCGCAACAGGTCGTGCCGGCTCTTCTTCACAAACAGGACTCCCGCGCCCGAAGGGCCGAGCATCCATTTCTGAGCGCCGGCGCTGGCGAAATCCACATTGCGCAACGGGACCGGGAATGCGCCCATGGTCTGAATGGCGTCGACCGAGAACAAAACCCCGCGCTCTGCGCAAAGCGCGCCAATCGCTTCGAGATCGATCCGATAGCCGCTGACATAGTTCGCACTGGCGAGGGCGACGAGCCTGGTCCGCGCGGTCAGCGCGCGCTCGACAATTTCGGGTGTGATTTCTCCAATGCGCGCCGCTTCGAGGAGCACCGGCTTCACGCCATGTCGCTCGAGCGCGAGCCAGGGATAAACGTTTGCCGGATAATCATCGAGGTAGCAGACGACCTCGTCGCCCGGTTTCCAATCGAGGCCGTTGGCGACCGTGTTCAATCCGCTCGCCGTCGGACCCGTGAATGCGATTTCATCCCGGTCACACACGAGCAGCTGCGCCACCAGCGTCCTTGTTTCCTCGATCCGCTCCACCTCGTCATCGTAATTCCGCGAATCGACCAGGGCGCGCTCGATCGAGTCCCGCATCCCGTTGGCCACTCGGAGTGGCAGCGGCGAATCAGCCGCGTGCGCGCAATAGATTTTGCGCGCGCAGATGGGGAACTCGCGCTGACGCAGATTTTCGTCGGCGGCGAGCTGGGCGATCACGATGTTTTCCGCGTCCGCTCGCCCTGCTCGATCAGCTTCCAAAATTCGCGGTTCTTGCCGAGCTGGTCGTCTTCCGCCATCGGGAGTTTGCTGCGGAAAAGGAAATCCCGAAAGGTGTTCTTGTGCAGGACGCGATGGACTCTGATGCCTTCCGGCGTCCGCTCGAAATAGATCCGGTACTCCTTCGCCCGGTACCGGTGCAGCTTCTTTCCTTCGCGCTCGATCACGCCGAACCGGCTGCTGTCGAGATTATCGAGGTCCTGGGGAAGGATTTGGAATTCCGCGAGCAGATCGAGCTGCAACGATTTCGGCAACGCCGCCATTTCCGCCGCGCTCAACTCGTTGAAGATGATTTGGAACATTGCCGCCTCACAAATACACGCCCTGCTCAGTTCAAGGAAGGGCGATTTGAAATCGCCCCAGACGGCGGTGGGAAAACCGCCCCTCCTTAATGTCGCTCAGACAAACACGCGGCGGACGCGGGGCCCGATGCGCGTGATGATTTCCCAGGTAATCGTGTCCGCGCGCTCGGCGAGTTCGGTCGTAGAAATTTCCTCGTCGCCCTGGCGGCCCATCAAGACCACTTCATCGCCAACGGCCGCGTCTTTGATCTCCGAAATGTCGATCATCATCAGGTCCATCGTCACCCGGCCCAGCAAAGGACAACGCTTTCCGCGCACGAGCATGGTCGCGTCGCGGTTCGACGCGTGTCGCGGATAACCGTCCGCGTAACCGGCCGACAATGTCGCCACCCGCATCTCGCGCGGTGTAATAAATGTGCGGCCGTAACTGATGCCGTGCCCCGCGGGCATGTCGCGAATGAGCGCGATGCGCGTCTTCCAGGTCATGACCGGGCGCAGCAGCTTCTGAAATTCCGCCAACGGCGAAATGCCGTAAAGCATGACGCCGGCACGGACGATTTCGTGCGGCGTGTCATTGAAGGCGAGCGTGCCCGCGCTTTGCAAGACGTGCGCCTTGTAGTCGCCGGGAACTTCGGTGCGAAATTGCCGGATGACGTTGCGAAAACGAACCAGTTGGTCGCGGGTGTAACCGACATCCTCGTTTGAGACCGGCATATGGGTGGACACGCTGTGCACGGTGAGATTCGGTAATCCGGACACGGTTTTGAAGGCCGCGAGCCATTGCAGCTCCGGCACGCCCATTCGGCCCATGCCGGTGTCGACTTTGAAATTGATCGAGACCGTTCCGATTTGAGCGAACGCTTTCGCTTCCTCGACAGCCGAGATGGTGGGAATGAAATCGTGCTGAACGATGGTCGCTCGTTCGCCCGGCAAGGCCGGTCCGAGGATGATCACCGGATGCGGCAGGGCGGCCTTTCGAAGGGCGAGCGCTTCCTCGAGATTGGCGACACCGAAAAACTGGACCTCACTCGCCAGCGTCTCGGCTACCCCCACCAGGCCGTGCCCGTATGCGTTTGCCTTTACGACCGCAAGGACATCCGCCGGGCTGATCCGTTCGCGGACAACGTCGAGATTGTGCAATAACGCATTGCGATCGATCTCAGCCCAGCAACGGTAAGTTTCTTTCGTGCTCATTTTTTCTGCGCGAATCCGGGCGTCGCTTTCGCCACCGTAATATGGGGTTCGCGAAGGTAAATCGGTTCCAGGGCGCCGTCGATGTTGTCAGCGTGAAGGCCAGCAATTTCCACCAGTCGGCCGGCCGAAGGATAGGCCAGTTTCGCGACCGGAAATTGCGATAACTGCTCGGACGCATAAACGGGCAGGGTCGATTCGCCGATCGTCGCTTCCATTTCCGCAGCCGTTTTGAGAGTGGGTCCCTCGATCAGTTTCCCACTCTGGACTTTGGCGAAGAAGAACGTTTGCCGGCGCGCATCGCCAATCACGCAATAATCACGAGTTTCAACGTCGAGCGCGCAGATCGACGGAATTCCCGCAAGCTGCGCCTTGGTCGCCGAACGCAAGCCTAGCGCCGTCGCGATGGCGATGCGCACGCCGGCGTAGGAACCCGGCCCGAGGCCGACGATGATCTTTTCCGGGCGACCGAATCGCTCCAGGCATTGCTGCACGTTTTCAAAAAATGCGCCGGAGTGTTTGCGGTCCGCGGCAAAACGGCCATCGAACAACGCCTCGCCATCTTCGCGCCAGGCGATGCTTCCCTGGGCGGTGGACATTTCGAGCGCGAGCGTTTTCATCC
>JBEEHI010000262.1:0-16071 GCA_041167305.1 Verrucomicrobiota bacterium | reverse complement strand
CGCTGAGACGAGTTTGCGCCTGCTTCAGATCGATACCGGTATTCAGACGCGCGATCGCCGACCACACACGGTTATCGCGCGGTTCGTCCGAGAGATTGACCGCGGTCGGTACCCAAACCTGGGTTTGCTCCGGGTATTCAAACCCCGAGGGCATCACGCCGAGGATCGTGAGGGATCTTGAGCTCATCTGGACCTGTTTCCCGACGATGTCCGGATCAGATCCGAAGCGGCGCTTCCACAAGCCCTGGCTGATGATCGCGACGGTTTGCGGCCACCCCTTGTCGTCTTCGGGAACGAACGCTCGCCCGAGAACAGGCTGGACCCCCAGCACGGAGAAGAACCCGGTCGTCACCCCGGCGCGCGGCACGCGTTCCGGCTCCGCCCCATCCGCGCCAAAGTTGGCGGTACCGGTCCAGTAGGCGGCGGTGCTCGCGAAGAGATCGGTTTGTTGCGACCAATCAGTAAAGTCGAGATAAGAGATGTTGCTCTCGGTAATGCCCGTCGCCGCAGGATTTTTTCCTTCGATGGAGATGATGCGTTCGGCGTCCGGAAGCGGAAGCGGGCGGAGCAGAACACCATTCACCAGGCTGAAGATCGCGGTGTTCGCGCCGATGCCGAGAGCGAGCGCGATCACGGCCAAGGCCGTGAAAGCCTTGTGCTTGAGAAGCATCCGCGCGCCGAACCGAATGTCCTGGAGAAGCGTGTCCATCTCAGCTCAATGACGAAACCCGAATGACGAATGAGGAAACAATGGCCAAACGACGAATGACCGAATGATCGTATTGCGGGCGCATTTTGAGGTTCGTTATTCCTTCGACATTCGTCATTCGTTCTTCATCATTGCTACTCTTCATCCGTGGCCGAGCGCGATCATCGGATCGGCCCGGGTGGCGCGCAGAGCGGGAATGTAACTGGCCAGGAACGAGACCGCGCAAAGCGCGAAAGTCACGGTGAGGAACGTCGTCGGATCGAACGCGCCGACGTTGTAAAGCAGGCTGCGAAGCGCGCTACCGCTCAGAACACCGAGAAGAAGACCGATACCGGTACCGAAGAGAACCAGCTTCGCGGCGCGGCCAATGACAAGGCGCAGGACATCGGCCCGTTGTGCGCCCAGCGCCATCCGCACCCCGATCTCGTGGGTGCGTTGCACGACAAGGAACGACATCACGCCGTAGATGCCGACGGAAGCGAGCACCAGAGCGACCACGGCAAAGACTCCGATCAGGACTACCGAGAGGCGCCGTGGCGCGATCGAATCGGCAGCGACTTGTTCGAGCGTGCGCACGTTCGCGGCCGGCAGATCGGGATCGAGTCGGCTGATTTCGCGGCGAATCGCCGTGGTAAGCGAGCGCGGGTCCTGCGCGCTGCGCACCGCCAGGATCATGCCGCGGTATGGCGTCTGATTGTGCGCGCCGTAGTATTCCGGCTTTGGATCGAGATCGAGCCCGCGATGCCGCATATCGCCCACCAAGCCGACGATAGTGATCCATTTTGCATCCGGTTTCCGCGTATCGCTAAAGGTGATCCGTTTGCCGATTACGTCCTGGTTGGGAAACCATTTTTTCGCGAACGAATTGTTGACGATCACGACGCCCGGGCCATCGAACTGATCGCTGTCGTTGAAGAAGCGGCCCTGCAACAGCGGGACCTTGATGACTGAAAAATATTCCGGAGTGATATCGCGAATCTCTTCGTCGGGATAAACTTTATCGACGGCGGGATCGCGGCCTTCGATTGCGAATGAGCTGTCGCTGTTAGTCCCGCTCAGCGGCAGAATGCTTGTGAACGCCGCCGCTTCCACTCCCGGCAACTCTTTCACACGCCGGGTGGCTTCCGCATAGAAGTCGGCGACTGGTTTGCCCCGCGGATATTTTAGGACCGGCAACGCGACCTCCATCGTCAGCACGTTCTTCGTTTCGAATCCGGGGTGCACGTTCTGCAGGCGGACGAAACTTTTCAGCAACAGGCCGGCGCCCACGAGCAGGACCAGGGCGAGCGCCACCTCCGCGATGACCAGCGCGTTGCGCAGACGATTCCGGCGGAGGCCGCTGGTCGCGCCGCGTCCACCTTCCTTGAGCGCTTCGGTTAATTCCGGCTTACCGCTCGCCAGCGCCGGAATGAGTCCAATGACAATTCCGGTTACGACCGCCGTCCCGAGAGTGACCAGGAGAACGCGCAGGTCCAGATTCACCTCGGCGATGCGCGGCACGGTCTGCGCCCCGATCGACCGCAGGAGATCCAATCCCCAGATCGCGAGGACCACACCGGCCGTTCCACCAATGATCGCGAGAAGAATGCTCTCGGAAAGCATCTGGCGCACGAGCTGCATCCGGCCGGCGCCAAGCGCGAGACGAATCGCAAACTCGCGCTCCCGCGCTCCCGCGCGCGCGAGCAACATGGTGGTGAGATTCGCGCACGCGATCAACAGCACCACTGCCACGGCGCCGAGCAGAATCATCAAAGCCGGCCGCATCCCGCCGATGACCAGGTCGTGCAACGGATAAATTGTCGCGCCGAACTTCGTTGACGGCTCGTAGTTGTCCGGGAAGAGCGGATGCCAGTTGGCGACGATCGTGTTCGCCTCTGCCTGCGCCTGCGCGACCGTAACTCCAGATTTCAGCCGGCCGATAATGCCGTAGCTGCGCGAACCGCGCGATTCGAGTTCGGACTTTGTGAACGCGATCGGCTTCCACATGTCCGCACGTTCGGCAAAGGTTCCGCCTTGTACGCCAAACAGCGGCAGAGGAAATTCAAAGTTCGCGGGCATGATCCCAATGACAGTGACGCTGCGCCCGTTGATGGAGACTTGCGTACCTACAACCTGCGGATCGGAATTGAAACGCCGCCGCCAGAGTCGTTCGCTGATCACGACGACGCCGTCGTTGCCTTCGCCGAATTCCCTGTCGTTAAAAGCACGACCCTTGATGGGAGACACGCCCAGCAGCTGAAACAAACTCGGGGTCACAACCGCGCCCTGAATCCGCTCCGGTGTATCGCCGCCGGTGAGGTTGAAGTCCGCGAAGTTAAACGCGGCGATCCGCTCGTAACTGCGCGTCTGTTTTTCCCAATCGAGATATTCCGGCGCGGAAACCGGAATCTGGTCGAGCCCCTGTCCGCTGAATTTTTCGAAGAGGAGAACGAGATTCTGCGGCGCTTTGAAAGGCAACGGACGGATCAGGAGCGCGTTGACCAGGCTGAACACGGCCGTATTCGCCGCGATCGCGAGGGCAACGGTGATGACGGCGACGAGAGTAAACCCGGGTGTCTTTACAAGATTACGGAAAGCTAAACGGAATTCTCGGATCATAGAATTAATGTCGAAGCACGAATGACGAAGGACGAAAGAATGAGCAAATGACGAATGCCGCGCTCGCTTCGGCATTTTGGCTTCGTCATTAATTCGTCATTCGTCATTCGGAACTCGTCATTCTCTTTATTCGTAGCGCAGCGCTTCCATCGGATCCAAACGCATGGCCGCTCGCGCAGGCAGATAACAGGCAGCGAGTCCGACGATGAACAGAATTATCGGCACCAGGGCAAAGCTCGGCGGATCGTGCGCGGAAATTCCGTGCAGACTGCCGGACAAAAGTTTGGCCAGGAAAAACGCGCTCACGAATCCGATCACAAGACCGGTCAAAATCAGCCGCAGTCCCTGGCCGGTGACGAGACGCAGAACGTCGCCGGTCTGCGCGCCGAGCGCCATCCGGACGCCGATTTCCTGAGTCCGTTGCCGCACCGAATACGCCATCACGCCGTAAAGCCCGAGCGAGGCAAGGAAGAGCGCGAGGCCGGCGAAGATGGTGAAGAGGGTGCTGAAGAAACGGCGGTCCCAGAATGATTGGGCGACGACTTCATCCATCGTCAGGACGCGATAAATCGGCAAATCCTTGTTCACAGCGAGAACGGTGGTGCGCACGACGTTCGAGAACTTCGCAGGATCGGTCTTCGTCCGAACCATGACCGACATGAAGCGCTCCGAAACCTGGCTCTGGGCGAAATAAACCGCCGGCATCGGCCGGTGATTCGTCAGGCGATCGTAGATGATCGGCCTAACGACTCCGACAATGGTGGCCCACTTCGGAGGTTCGCCCGGCTTGTCGAGATTGCGTAACTGATGCCCGATCGGATCCTGGTTCGGGAACCAGGCGCGCGCGCCGTCTTCATCGATCAAAGCAACGCGCGGCGCGTCCTTGCTATCGGCAGCCGAGAAATCCCGTCCGCGCAGGAGGGAGATGCGCGCCGTCTGTAAATAACCGGGTGTGATCGCGAGACCGCGCATTTGGCGCGCGTCCTGGAGTTGCTTCGGCTCGGGTTCGCCTTCGAGAATGAACGCGCTCGTACCGATATTTCCCGAAGCCGGCAACGAAGTCGTCGCGCCCGCACTCTCTACGCCCGGCAGGTTCGCCAGCTTCGGAATGAGCTGCTCGAAGAAACGCGGGGCGGTTTCGTTTTCAGGGAATTGCGCCTCGGGCAGACCGACGCGGAAAGTCAGGGTGCGCGACGGGTCCATCCCGATATCGGTTTTCTGCAGGAACATGAAGCTGCGCATCATCAAGCCCGCGCCGATGAGGAGCACAAGAGCGAGCGCGACTTCCGCGACGACGAGCGAATTGCGCATTCGCTGGCCCTTCGCTCCGCCCGCGCCAGTGCGGCCGCCTTCCTTGAGCGCATCGACGAGCCGCGGATTCGAGGCTTGCAAAGCAGGCAACAATCCAAAGAGAACGCTGGAGAACGCGCCGATGCCGAGAGCAAAGGAAAAGACGCGCCAGTCAAAGTCGAAATGGATCCAGTACGGGACTTCGTTCGGAAGCGCGGTCAGCATCAGGTCCACTCCCCAGACGGCAAAGAGCAGGCCGAGGGCGCTGCCCACCAGTCCGAGGACGATGCTTTCCGCGAGAAGTTGCCGAATGATCTGCCGCCGCGAAGCGCCGAGCGCGAGACGGATTCCGATTTCTTTCGCGCGCGTCGCGCCACGCGCCAGGAGAAGATTCGCGACGTTCGCACACGCAATCAGGTGCACGAAAAGGACCGCGCCCATCACCAGCAACGTGAGCGTCTTGAAGTTCCGCACCATCTCTTCTCGGTACGACGTCACGTGCACGCTGCACCCGCTGTTGGTTTCCGGATACTGCACGGCGATCCGCGCCGTGATCGCCTCCAGCTCGGCGCGCGCCTGCTCGATCGAGACGCCTTTCTTCACCTTGCCGATGCAATCGAGGAAGAAATTGCCGCGCGGATGATCTTTCTCCTCCATCTGGAGCGGCATCCAAATGTCGCAAATCTCCGGGAACCGCCAGCCTTTCGGCATGACGCCGATTACGGTGACCTGCTTGCCGTTGATCGGAATGATTTTGCCAACCACGCCGCGATCGCCGCCGAAATGTTCCTGCCAGACCTGGTAGCCGATCAACGCGACCGGCGGGGCGTTCAGCTCCTCTTCCTCCGGGCGAAACTGCCGGCCGAGGATCGGCTGGACACCAAGGAACGAGAACGCGTCCGCGGAAATCTGACCGCCGAGATAACGCTCCGGCTTGTCGCCGCCTGTAATGATGAAGGTCGCGTTCGTGATGGCAGCGATGCCATCGAGCGTGGTCGCATTCTTCTTCCACTCCAGGTAATCGGGAAACGACGTGCCCGCGTCCTGGTCCGGGGTTTTGGTGAAAAACTCGGAGACCGCGATGAGCCGCTCCTGATCCTGCATGAGCGGCATCGGGCGCAGCAAAAGCGCGTTGATCGACGAGAACATCGTCGTCGACGCGCCAATGCCGAGAGCGATCGCCAGGAGGGCGATGGCCGTAAACCCCGGGGTTTTTACGAGCATCCGACAGGCGTATCTAAGATCTCGTAACATTGGACCCCGGGCTTACGTTTACATGACCAGATTTCTAACTAACCAATCGACTCGTTAGGCTGCCATCCGATCTTCGACCACGCGGCCGTCGAAGAGATGGACAGTGCGATCCGCGTTCTCCGCGAAGCGCTGGTCGTGCGTGACCATGCAGATCGTTGCGCCGCCGGCGTGCAGCTCCTTGAGCAGCGCCATGACGGCTTCGCCGTTCCGCGAATCGAGGTTGCCCGTCGGTTCGTCGGCGAGAAGAATGGCCGGCTTGCCCGCGAGCGCACGCGCGACCGCGACACGCTGTTGCTGACCGCCGGAGAGCTGGCTGGGCAGATGCTTGGCGCGATGGCCCATACCGACGCGCTCCAGCGCTTCGAGCACGAAAACTTTGCGCTCACTCGAGGCCATGCCGCGATAGGTCAACGGCAGCTCGACGTTCTCGTAAACGGTGAGATCGCCGATGAGGTTAAAGCTTTGGAAGATGAATCCGATCTCGCGGTTGCGGATGCGGGCGCGTTCCGGGAACGACAGATTCGCCACTTCGGTTCCCTTGAGCGAATAGCTGCCGCCCGACGGCGTGTCGAGCAGGCCAAGGATGGAGAGCAGCGTCGATTTGCCGCAGCCCGATGGCCCGGCGATCGAGACGTATTCCCCAGTCCGGATATCGAGATGAATGCCGGAGAGGGCGTGGGTTTCCACTTCGTCGGTCAGGAACACTTTCGTGACGCCGTCGAGGTGGATCAGGGTTTGAGCACCGTTCCCGTTGGAGGTACGAGTCGGCTGTTCGTTGATGATTTCAGTTGAGGCCATGATGTTGGGTTTCGGTCGTTAGGTCGGTTGTCGTGGTTGGTTAGTTATCAGTTAAGGCGAATGCGCTCGTGCGCGTCCATCGAGCTGGTATCGGAAAGGATGACCTGGTCGCCGGGCTCGAGCCCGTTGATGATCTCGATCGTGTTGACCGAGCTGCGGCCGAGCTTTACCGGCGTGCGCACCGCTTCGGATGTGCCGGCGACGAGTTTGAAGATGCCGACGGTGTTGTTCTCCTGGCCAAAGGCCGGGCGGCCGACGTAGATCACATTATCTAGACGTTCCAGCTCGATCGTTCCGTCTACGCTAAGATCAGGGCGCGCGCCTTTCGGCAGGTCGCCGTCGATCGCTACGTCCACGGTCACCGTGCCCTGCTCTACCGCGGGGTCGACGCGAATCACGTGGCCGGCCACGATTCCGTTCCGGGTATCGATCGACGCCACCTGCGCGTTCATGATGTCTTTCGCCTGGGTTTCCGCGATCTTGACCTGCGCCTTCAGCTTCGTCGGATCGGCGACGCGGGCGAGGTTATCGCCCGGTTTGATGCGCTGCCCGACTTGCACTGGTAACTGCTGGAGGACGCCGTTCATGCCGGCTTTCACATGAAGCTGCTGGACTTGGTCCAGTTTCAGTTTCGCAAATTCTTTCGCCTGATCGACCGCGGCCTGTTTCGAGGCGATCTGTGGCTCGATCGAGCTGCGGGAAAATTCCAGCCGCTTGTTTTCAATTTCATCGCGGTTTGCGAGTTCCGCTTCCTTCACTTTCGAAGTCTTGTAAACGAGCTCCGAGACGAGGCCGTTCTTCGCCAGCTGGTCGTTCGTCTGCCGCTCCATCTTGGCTTGTTCGTACTCAGAGTGGACTTTCGCCGTCGTGGATTCCTGATCGAGCAACTCGCGCTGGAGCGTTGCCCGCAACGTTGTCAGCTCCGCCTCCACCCCCTTGGCCTTCGATTCCGCGTCGCCCGCCGCCTGTTCGAGCTCCGGGCTGGTCAGCTCCAAAATCACTGTGTCGGACTTCACTTCCGTGCCCGGCCAGACGATAATTTTTTCCACGCGGCCTTCGGTGTTCGCCGCGATCCAGCGAATGTCCACTGGCACTAGCGTTCCGAGGCCGCGCACCTGGCGCACCATCGGCCCGCGCTTGACGGTATCGATCCAAACCGTCGAGCGGTCGATGCTCGGCACGGCCGGTTTTAGTCGCGAGAGAAGGAAAGTGACGACGATCAATCCCAGCACCGAAGCCGCGATGATGATGATGCGTTTGCGCCGTTTTTGTTTGGCGACGCCCGCACGTGGGACGTCCATCGACGAAGTGGGTGAGGTGAAACCGGTGGGCCGCACAATGGTGTTCTCCGCTTTTATTTCCGAGGCTTGTCTCATTGTATTAGTTCTCCGCGGTTAGACGGCCGCGAGCGAACGAACGAGATGAACCAGCGCCATGGCGGTGTTGATCAGCGGCACCGCGGCCGTTATGACGATGACGCTGAAGAACGCGGCCTCGGTGACGAACATCGAGCGCGCCTCGTTCTTAAAGTAATCGTGGCTCACCGCGCGAATGGAGGCGTGGCGCGAACCGTAGCTGCGTCCGCCCCGGCTCGGCATCGACGCGACCTGATAGTTGCAGTCGGTCTTCGGCATGCGCAGGCCGTGGCGTTGATTCAATTGGATTGTCGGTTTCATTTCGTGCTGGCTCTAGTGGGATGCGTCGGCGGGCCGACTTGGATTCAAATAGTTGGGTTGCGGCTGGCCCCTATTGCAATGGCCGTGCCACGGGTTTCAACAAAGTCTTAACACGTAGCTAATCAGTCGTTTGCGCGGACGAACAAAAAACCGCGTCGGCAAGGAAAGCTTCGCTAGTGGGATTTCACTGTCCCGTTTGTGGGACGACGTTCGAAGCACCAAATTCCAAGCTCCAAGCTCCAGAGAAGCTCCAAACAACGAAGCTCCAAACGCAGCACCCGCGGCATTGATGTTTGGTGCCTGATGTTTCTCTGGTGCTTGGAGCTTGGTGCTTTTTTCGGTCCGTTTACTTGGGTAGCCGCAGCAGCGCTTCGCACCCCGGTCCGGCGCGGTTCGCAAGCGTCAATGAACCGCCGTGCGCTTCGGCGATCTGCCGGCTGAGCGCGAGACCGATGCCGGATCCGCCCGGTTTCGTGGTGAAGAACGGCACGAAAAGATTTGTCGGGTTCATGATTCCGGGACCGGTATCGCGGACGAAAACTTCCACGCACTCGGCGAGATCGCGCCAGCCTGCGGTGACGGTTCCCTTCGTTTCCAGCGAAGCTTCGGCCGCGTTATGCAGAATGTTGATGAGCAACTGTTCGAGTTGCGCGGCATCGCCGTTAATGGTGACGTCCGCGCCCGGAACCACGCGCACGGCAATGCGGGTCTCGAGACTCGCCACGCGTTTGACCAGGTCCCCGAGATTGATCGGTTCCATCTGCGGCTGCGGCAACCGCGCGAGTCGGGCATACGCTTGCATGAAACGGCTGAGCGATTCCGCGCGCGTCGCGATGATGTTCAAGCCGCTGCGAGCGTCGTCCCGCCAATCCGCCGGCGGTGGATCGCGACGAATGAGCGTCTCGAGACTTCCGGCGATCGATTTGATCGGCGCGAGCGAATTGTTCATCTCGTGCCCGATCACGCGGACGAGCCGCTGCCACGCGTTCCGTTCCTCCTCGCGCAACGTCCGGCTCAGGTCCGTGAGCACGAGGAGTTCGTGCGGCAGCCCACGCTCACGGAAAGAACTGCGCTTCACGCCCCAGCGGCCCGACGCGCCCGGGAAACTCAAAGTCAGCGGCGCGTCCTGGTCGGCATCGAGGCAAACATCGAGGTTCAGGTCTTTGGCGCGGCGGCCCAGCAATTTGTCAATCGGTTGGCCTAACAAGTCTTCACCCGCGCGATTTACCAGCCGAAGCTGGCGTCCGGGATCGAACGTAAACACGGCGACATCGATCTCCGCCATGATCGTGCGCAGCAACGCGGTTGCTTCGAATGCGCCGAGTCGTTGCAGACGCAGCGTCTCGCCAAGCGCATTGATTTCCAGAAGTGCTTCACCCAGCGCGTCATCGGCGCGGGCGCCCCGGGCGCGGATCGAGTAATCACCTTCGCGCAACGCCGCGAGCAGATTCGTCATCGTCTGGAGCGGGCGCATGACGTGTTCGCGCGCGTTGAGAACGAATCCCAACCCGAACACCGCGATCAGCAGCGTGAGCGTCCATTGCACCTTCGGCGTGTGATCGCCGAACCAGAGAAGAATCAGCGCCACGATCACCGCCGGCGTCGCCGCCGCCACCGTCAGCCACGTCAACCGGCCCTCGTGGGTGATCCGGTGCCGCAGCTTCTTGATGGTTTTCTTCATCCGCAGGCGATTTTTCTGGGGAGCGCACGCGGCTCGCGTGCTCGTTGCGGCCATTCGCCGCAATGTCTTGAGGAGCGACTGGCTAGGTCGCCAACCGCCACACGCGAGATCGCGTGCGCTCCCGAGCTAAAGTCCATATTGCTGCAACCGCCGATAGAACGCGCTTCGGCTCAGCCCCAGCGCTTCGGCCGCCTTCCGCGCATTCCCGTCGAAACGCGAAAGCGCCTTCTTGATAAGGAACGATTCCACGTCCTCGAGGCTCATGTCCTCCAGGCGGGGGGTGTCAGAAACTCCACTCGTTAGGCCGAGGTCGTTCGCTTTTACCTGCTGTCCCTGGGTCATCAGGACCGCCCGTTCCACGACGTGATCCAGCTCCCGGACATTCCCCGGGAAATGGTGTTGCATCAAAACGTCGCGAGCCTTTTCCTCGAAACCAGTCAGCGTCTTCCGATATCGCTTCGCATGTTGCCGGAGAAAACTGTTCGCCAGCGGCATGACGTCCTCGCGCCGTTCCCGCAGGGGCGGCAACGCAATCTCGATCGTGTTCAGTCGAAAGAGCAGGTCCTGGCGGAATCGGCCCGCCGCCACTTCCTCGTGCGGGTTCGCGTTCGTCGCCGAAACGATCCGCACATTCGCATGCAACGTCTTCGAAGAACCGACCCGCTCAAATTCGCCCGTCTCGATCACCCGCAGCAATTTCGTCTGCTGGTTCATCGGCACGTTCGCGATCTCGTCCATGAAAAGCGTGCTTTCATCCGCCAGCTCGAAGCGTCCCGCGCGGTCCGTCTTCGCATCGGTAAACGCCCCTTTCACGTGGCCGAACAATTCGCTTTCGAAAATTCCTTCCGACAAGCCGCCCATGTTCACCGTGATCATGCTGTGCGAGGCCCTCTGGGAAAGCGCATGAATCGCCCGCGCCACCAATCCCTTTCCGGTTCCATTCTCGCCCGTGATCAACACGTTCGCGTCCGAAGGCGCCACCCGCGAAATCAACTCCAACACCGGCTGCATTCGCGGCGATTCCGCGATGATGTTCGGCGCGTTGCCGCGCAAGAGTTGGTTCGCCGCCTCGAGCCGCCTCCCTTTCCGCAACGCGCCCGCCAGCTCGATCTGCGTCCGCACAATCGTCAGCAACCGCTCGTTGTCCCACGGCTTCGGAAGGAAATCGCGGGCCCCGCGTTTCATCGCTTCCACCGCCAGATCGATCGTCGCCCACGCTGTCATCACCACGATCGGCAACGTGTTATCGAGCGCCTGGATCTTCGGGATCACCTCCAGCCCCTCCTGCCCTGAAGTCGTGTCGCGCGTGTAATTCAGGTCCATGATCAGGAGCGCGTAATCCTTTTTCTCCAGCGCCTGAAAAATCCCCGCCAGCGACGTCACCGCGTCCGTCTGATGCCCTTCCCCCTTGAGCAAAATGCGCAACGCCTCCAGCACATCATTCTGGTCGTCGGCAATTAAAATGCGGCTCATCAGTTACCTGATGAACCGCGTTTCCACCGCGCTGTCAATCAGTGAGGATACCTAACGATGAATTCCGGCTAAACCCAAAGCGTGCGATCGAAACGTGCGGTATTGGATGGCTTCGCTGACGTGTTCGGGGGTGATGGCGTCGGAGGCGGCGAGGTCGGCGACGGTGCGGGAGACTTTTAGGATGCGGTCGTAGGCGCGGGCGCTCAGGTCTAGTTCGGTCATCGCGACACGGATGAGCTCCTGGGATTCATCGGTGAGCTGGCAATGGCGTTTGATCTGGCGCGGACCCATTCGGGCGTTGCAGTTCACTTTCGAGTCGGAATGGAAACGGTCTGCTGTTTCCCCGCGCGCGCGTTGGACGCATTCGCGGATCGCCGCGGACGGTTTTTCGCGCGCGGAAAATCCCCTCCTGCCACTGGGGCCGTGGCATATACGTGATTCACGTATACGCCCTCAGAAATCTTCAAATCTACGGTTTGATCAATGCCTCGACTGCGTCCAATGCGAGATGTCTTGGCCGTGCTCGGCCCTGTTCCCATTCTTGCAATGTTCGCGTTGATATCCGCAGCTTCAAAGCTGCTTCGCTCTGTGAAAAGTCATTCTTTTTTCGCCATTCGTAGAGCCGCTCGCCGAACGCAGGCACAGATGGCCGCCTTGCCTTTCGCCTGACAGGCGGACGCAAGCGACAGCTCATAAGAGACTTCTTGAATTGGCACTCATATACGTGATCCACGTATATGAACCGAGGCGACAAGGCAAGTCGGCCGGCCTCAGGTGTTCGTCGCCAAGGCAATCCTCGGGCCATGTTGATATACGTGAATCACGTATATCATAGCTTCAAGCGATTGGTGGCCAGTTCAGGAGTTCGCCGACACGATGACCGGTGCGCGTGGACTAGGGACAAACCCGGTGCTCTTCGCCAAGTCGCCGCCTCGTCCATGGCCTAGACCCAGAGCGTCCGGTCGAAGGTGCGATACTGGATCGCTTCGCTGACATGTTCGGGGGTGATGGCGTCGGAGGCGGCGAGGTCGGCGACAGTGCGGGAGACTTTCAGGATGCGGTCGTAGGCACGGGCGCTCAGGTTTAGTTCGGTCATGGCGACGCGGATCAGGTCCTGGGATTCGTCGGTGAGCTGGCAGTGGCGTTTGATCTGGCGTGGACCCATTCGGGCGTTGCAATTCACTTTCGCGTCGGACTGAAAACGGGTCTGCTGTTTTTCCCGCGCGCGCTGGACGCGTTCCCGGATCGCCGCGGAATTTTCTTCCGTGCGCGTGCTCGAAATGTCGCGGTATTCGACGGCGGGAACTTCGATGTGGAGATCGATGCGGTCGAGGAGCGGTCCGGAGATGCGTTGCCGATAGCGCTGGACCTGGATCGGGCCGCAGCGGCATTCGCGTTTCAAATCGCCGAAGTACCCGCACGGACATGGGTTCATGGCGGCGACGAGCATGAACTCGGAGGGAAAGGTAACGCTGCCGGCGGCGCGCGAGACGGTGACTTTCCCGTCCTCCAGGGGTTGCCGCATGACTTCGAGGGTGGAGCGTTTGAACTCCGGCAGCTCATCGAGAAACAGAACGCCGTGATGGGCCAGGCTCACCTCGCCGGGCTGGGGAATGGCCGAACCGCCGAGCAAACCGACATCGGAGATGGTGTGATGCGGCGAACGAAACGGACGCGTGGAAACAAATGCTTCTTCGCCGCTGAGCATTCCCGAGATGCTGTGGATCTTCGTGCTTTCGATCGCTTCTTCGAGCGACATCGGCGGCATGATGGTGGCGATCCGTTTCGACAACATCGATTTGCCGGAGCCGGGTGGGCCGATCATCAGCAGGTTGTGCCCGCCGGCGACCGCGACTTCGATCGCGCGCTTCACGTGGCCCTGACCTTTTACGTCGCTGAAATCGACCTCGTAGTTTTTGTGGGTGGCGAAGAATGACGTGAGGTCGCCGTAGGTGGGCGAGATGAGCGATTCGCGGGTAACGAACTGGTAGGTCTCCCGCAGATTGCGAACCCCGTAGACGGTGATCCCTTCCACCATCGCCGCTTCGTGCGCGTTCGCGGCCGGAACGAAGATCGCCTCTTTCTTTTGGCGGCGCGCTTCGAGCGCCACCGGCAGCACGCCTTTCACCGGACGCACCGCGCCATCCAACGCCAGTTCGCCCACGAAGCTGAACGTCTCGAACGGCGCCTGCTCCAGTTCCTGCGCCACCGCGATCATGCCGAGCGCGATGGGCAGATCGAAGCTCGGGCCTTCTTTCTTTATATCGGCCGGCGCGAGATTGATCGTGGTCCGTCCGCGCGGCCAATAATAGCCGCTGTTGCTGATCGCCGTCGTGACGCGATCCCGGCTCTCTTTTACCGCGGCATCCGGCAGGCCCACGATGATGATCTTCGGCTCGCCCCGGGCGCCGTTGACCTCGATCTCCACCTCGTAGGCATCGACGCCGTAAACCGCAGCGGAATAAATCTTGGCCAGCATGGGAGGAACTCGCAAAACGTGGCAAAGAACCACGCGCGAGAAAAGATCAATCGCGCCCGCTATCCACGAAGGCAGCCGGCAAGCTCTCTACGACGATCGCTTGGAATGCTCTTAATTTGTCGGCGAAGGCGACGCGGTCGCGGATGCTGCTGGCGTCAAGGCCGCTGCGGGTGTGGGCGACGCCGCTGGTTTGCAAGGCGTCGGCGTGGGGGTGGGAGGGGCCGGGATCAACCCCAAAATGAGGTGACTGATGTTGATGTCCTTCCCCGGATACGGGTGTGTCTTGGAATTGGAACCGCCCGTGTTGTGACAGAGGAAGCAACTGATGGCCTGCCCGTTGGACAGGTGTCCCTGGAAATACGTCTCGAGCGTGGCGTTGGCCAGGTTAACCGAACCAATCCCTTCGGACACCATGTTGGAATCGTTCGGCTTGAGGGTATTCGCGTTGAGCCAGAGCGTGCCGATGAGCTTGTAGTTGGCCCAAATCGTTTCCTTCGGTTGGGGCGGCCGGGCGGTGTTCGCCTGCGCCAATTGCTTCTGCGACGCGGTGTTGACGGCGACGATGTCTTGAGTCCTCGCCGGGCACGCATTCCCGGTGGCATACTGCCGGAAGACGTTGGTCACAGGCCCCACCGTTTGCTTGACCGGATCGGTAATTTGCAGCGCCGGGGCGCCGCCCGTGCCGGCTTTGATGTTGCACTTGTTGGCCGGTGTATTGGCCGCATAAAACGTGAAACCCTGGTTGTTGACGGGGTTCGGTGAAGTCGGATCCATTCCCGGCGGGAGATCGGGCGCGTTGTTGTTTTGCTCGAAGGTCGCCCAGAGGAATTCCGGATGGTTGACGGTAACGCCGACGACATGGAGCCCCACCAACGCCACTTTTGCCGGTCGCGTGTTTCCAGCCGGATCCACCATGATGCCTCCGCACGGATTCGGGACCAGCATCGGCACGACGGAATCTTCTGTATAAAATTTCGTCGTGTCGTCTCCCGGCCCGACAACTTTCCACGATGCTTTGAAGACGGCGGCGCCGACGGGAAAATTCCGAGTCGGAGGCACCTTCGCGTAGTTCGCGCCGCTATTCGCTTTAACGAAATTGAAGTAAACGTCGTTCATGTGGGTCGAGTACCAGACGATCTGCCCGTTCTGATCGACGACGAGCCCGCCGCCCGCCTGCGCGGCCTCGTCCCCGGAGCGGTCCTGTGGAGCCCCGGTCGGTTTCAAGTCGCGGGGCTTGAGACTCAGCGGTTTTGGTCCCTTAACCAAGGCGGCCTTGTTGCCGAAGAGCTCGTCGGCGTTGTGCAACGTCACAAACCGCGCGCGGCCATCCGGTCCAATCCCCGTGGCCCAAACGAATGCTTCCCACGACCATTCGTGGAAATCGCAGTCGTCGGGATGACTCACGTTCTTCACCGTCTTTATCGCCGTGTCATTTACGGGAAAGGGTGGGGCCGGATAGACCGCGTTAGAGACCAAGCCTTCTGCCCAGCCCATCCGATTCGGGCAAGTCATCGGGGACGGGCAGGGTGAAGATGTCGCCGACGGGCTCGGCGATTGGGCGCCGGCCGGTCCGGGGATTAGCAGGAAAAGAGAGGACGCGAGCAGGAGGAGGGGTTGCTTTTTCATGGGAGTTTGGGGTGCGGGGTTGGGAGTTGGGGCTATCGACGATAGCTCCCTGGTCCCTCAGCTATCGACTCCATCCTTGCCGTTAATCGCGCCCTTGAAAAGAATAATTGCGATCACTTTAGACCGCGAATCCACTCCGCCGAAAGTCGACACGAGAGGGCTTTCAAATTACCTCTAACGATCGGGTCAAACCAGGCTCTTAGTATTATTGAACAAGACCCGTCCAAAGGCTGTCAGAGATGCGATATTTAATATTTAACGTTGTTAACTACTTGCGGAAATGTTAAAACGAGAAATCGACGCGCCTTTCCCTCGTGTGACACCGGGAACAACCAAGGCGGGTCCCCCTCACCCTTTCGATGAAAAGTTATATGGCTGCTGAAGATAGCGATACTGGAATAAAGATTTACCTGCGCGAGATCGGGCAAATCCCGCTCCTTACTCCCGACCAGGAGATCGAGCTGGCTGCCAAGATCAAGAAGGGCGA
>JBEEHI010000261.1:0-3356 GCA_041167305.1 Verrucomicrobiota bacterium | reverse complement strand
GACCCTGGATGAAGAACGCGTAATCGTCGGCGAAACCTTCCACCGCGCTCCGGCCTTCCCGGTAATTGCGGAACAGAACTTTCCGCGACCCGTCATACAACTCCACGCTAAGAAAAGTCGCGGCCCGAAGCGCGGCATTGAGATAAACCGGATCGCCCAGGATCTGCGCGGCGCGAGCAAAGGCGGAAATCATGAGGCCGTTCCAGGCCGTGATGATTTTGTCATCGAGATGCGGCCGTGGCCGTTTCACGCGAACGGCGAGCAATGCCTGGCCCGCCTTCGCGAGAAGTTGCCGCACTTCCGTTTCGTCCTTACCGAAATGTTTCGCAGTAGCCGCGACGCTTCCCAGCTCAATCAAAATATTCTTACCCGTGAACTCGCCGTGCGGATCGCCGCCCGACGGAACGTTGCCGCCCTCTTTCACGGCGTAATGGAAATTGAAAATCTCGGCCGAGTCACCGAGCGCGGCATCGACCTCGTCCTTAGTCCAAACGTAGAAGGCACCTTCTTTCTTCCCGCTGTGGCCGGGATCGACGATCCCGGCTACAAGGCTGTCGGCGTCCTCGGCGGAAAAGAATCCCCCACCCTGCGCGGTCATGTCGTGGCGGACATAATCGAGCGTGTCGCGGGCGATCTCTTCGAAGAGCGGCTCACGGGTAATCTGAAACGCATCGAGATATGCGACGGCGAGCTGGGCCTGGTCGTAGAGCATTTTTTCGAAATGCGGGACGTGCCAGTAGGCATCGACCGAATAGCGGTGGAACCCGCCGCCGAGATGATCGTGCATTCCGCCAGCGGCCATTTTCCGCAGCGTGAAAAGGTTCATCTCGAGAGCGTGTTTGCCGCTGTCCGATTTCGGATTGCGTGCGTAAACGCGCGAAAGAAAATTCAGCGTAACCGGCCGCGGAAATTTCGGTGCGACGCTAAATCCGCCTTCGTGCGCATCATAGCTGCGCGCGATCTGTTGGTAAGCCGCCTCGAGAGTCTTCGCGCCAAGTTTTACCTTTTCGATCGCCGCGCCTGACGCCGCCTGCTCGAGCGCCGCGATGATCTTCGTCCCCTGCTCTGAAATCTTTTCGTGGTCCTGTTTCCACGCAGCGGCGATCCGTTCGAGAACCTTGGCGAAGCCTGGCTGCCCCCAGCGATCCTCCGGCGGGAAATAAGTGCCGCCTACAAACGGCTTCAACTCCGGTGTCAGCCAAACGCTCATTGGCCAACCGCCGGCACCGGTCGTCGCCTGGACGAACGTCATGTAAACGCGGTCCACATCCGGCCGTTCTTCGCGATCGACTTTGATGTTCACGTACTCCCGGTTCATCACCGCAGCGATATCGGCGCTCTCGAACGATTCGTGCGCCATGACGTGGCACCAATGGCAGGTCGAATACCCGATCGAGAGAAAGATCGGCTTGTTCTCGCCGCGCGCTTTCGCGAATGCTTCTTCGCCCCAGGGGAACCAATCCACGGGGTTCTCCGCGTGTTGCAGAAGATACGGAGATTTCTCCCGTGAGAGCCGGTTGCCCATCGCTCACCCTATCGCTTCGCCTCGCAAAGCCAAGGAGGGGCGATTCGCAAATCGCCCTTTTGAAAGACGGCAATTGCAAATCGCCGCTCCTTGGAAAGAATCGCCACGCGTTTTGGCCCATCGATGAATCTGGATACCACGCAGTTCATTCTCCTTCTCGCCGGGATCACCATCGTCGCATTCCTCTATTCCTCCGTCGGCCATGCCGGCGCGTCGGGATACATCGCCGTGATGACGCTCTGCGGACTGTCGGCGACTTTCATTCGCCCGACCGCGCTCGTCCTCAACATTCTCGTCGCCACGATCGGGTCGTTTCAATTCTGGCGGGCCGGTTATTTTTCCTGGCGGCTGTTTTGGCCGTTCGCATTGCTCGCCGTCCCGGCGGCATATCTCGGCGGTTATATTCCAGTTCCGGCGGCCATCCTAAAAGTCGTGATCGGCGTCGTGCTTCTTTTCTCGGCAGCCCGCCTGTTTTTTCGTCATGGCGATCCGCCGGACGTCGCCGCGCCGGCGATCCCGGCGGCCATTTCCATCGGCGCGGGGATCGGTTTTCTCTCGGGGCTGACCGGAACTGGAGGCGGCATTTTCCTCACGCCGCTGTTGTTGTTCTGCCATTGGGCTTCAATCCGCGGCGCGGCAGCGGTGTCAGCATTGTTCATTCTGGTGAATTCGATCGCGGGTCTTGCCGGATTTATCTCGAGCGGACGCCCGATTCCGAAGTTCGCCTGGATTCTTGCCGTGGCAGCCGTGATCGCCGGGACGCTTGGTTCGTTCCTCGGCAGCCGGCGGTTCCCGGTCCGGACGATCTCGATCATTCTCGCGACCGTGCTCGTGCTTGCAGGCTGCAAGCTGATCTTTACGTAAGCTGATTGAGTTCTCCTTCCTGCTCATGATCATGATCCTGATCCTGATCCTGATCTTTCTGCCAGGCCCGGCTCACTCAATGGATTAAGATCAGGATCATGAGCAGGACTGGGCTTATCAGCCCAGCCTTACCTTCGGCGCGTTGTCGGGGCTCCACGGGTTCTTTCCATGAACGGCGTCAACCGCCCCGCAATATCGCGCCAGCATTTTGCGAAACTTCGCCACATCGAGGTCGTGCCGCCGCGGCCCGGCAGGAGCCAGATTTTTTTCCGCGAGCCGGAACAATCGCACCGCCGGAGCGAGCCGCCTTCCGTGTTTCGGGTGGGTCGGATGTTCGTAATGTTTTTGCAGATGCACGAACGCCCCTGCCGCCTGGATCAGCCCCTTGAAATACTGGGCGTCTTCCGGCGTGATGGTCTTACCGAGCCAAACCTGCTCCAGGACATCGTGCGCCTCGTAGTAACGCTGCTCGTTCCAGCACCGGAAAAAGGCGCGGTAATAGGGGTGCGCCGCGATGCCGTCCGCGGCGTTGCCGGGTTCGTCCGCCGCCAGCGATTCAACGAACTGCGAAATCCTCTCGCCTTTGCTCATGGAGGCCTTAATTTGGGGGCGCCTGCGATGATGGGCAAACGACGACCCTTCAGTCTTCGCGAGGAACGGATGCCCGCCCTCCGCCGCCGCAGCAGACCATGACTCCGGCGGCCCTAATCATTCTTCTTTTTCTCATCGCGATCCTGATCTTCTGGTCGGCGCTTTTTTCTGGGCTCGAAACCGCGCTCTTCTCGCTCAAGTCCCATCAACTCCGGCGGCTCGAGGAGAAACATCCGTCGCTGAAGGAATTCATCGGCGTCTTTCGCCAGAATCCGCGCCGAGTTCTCAACGTCCTTCTCCTCGGCGACGTTTTCGCGAATGTCCCGATCGTGGTCCTCTGTTTGTTTCTCATCTGGGAAGGACCGCTGGCCGCGCG
>JBEEHI010000260.1:0-7109 GCA_041167305.1 Verrucomicrobiota bacterium | reverse complement strand
GGGAGCGTTGCGGAAAAAAGTAACGTCTGCCGATCGCTGGAAATTTGCTCCACGATCCGGCGCACATCGGGGAGAAAACCCATGTCCAGCATGCGATCGACTTCATCGAGCACCAGGATCGTGACGTGGCGAAAGTTGAGTGAGCCTTGCTCGAGCAGATCGAGCAGCCGGCCCGGCGTGGCGACCACGATGTCCACGCCGCGTGCGGCTTCCTCGCGTTGTTTCCCGTACCCGACCCCGCCGTGGACAACGGAGACTTGCAAGTCGGTGAAGCGCCCGTAATCGCGAAAAGCGGTTTCGACTTGGGCGGCCAGTTCTCGGGTAGGCTCGAGAACCAGGCAGCGGAAATTCTTGTGCTTGGCCAGCACCGTGAGGATCGGCAAGGCAAACGCGGCCGTCTTGCCAGTGCCGGTCTGCGCGGTGCCAATCAGGTCTTTTCCGGCGAGAACGATTGGGAAGGCGCGGAGTTGAATGGGCGTGGGCTCGCTAAATCCCATTGCCTGGGTCCCGCGGACGACTTCATTCGACAGGCCAAAATCTTTAAATGACACGGGGCCAATCTACGCGTTGTTAGGCCTCACACAACGGGACTGTAGCCACGGGCCTGCGGGCCGTCCGGGTAACGTCGGGAGAGGAAACGGCCCACAGGGCCGTGGCTACAACATGCGTTTGTGCGAGAATCTCGAATGCCAGGGTTGTTGCAGATATTCGTCCTCGCCGACACTCACGATAAACTCCCGCCGAAGATCGAGCCCATGGCAGCCTCGGCGGACGAAATCTGGCACCTCGGGGATGTTTGCGACCCGGGAATCCTGCAAGCGATCGAGACGTTTGGTCCGCCGGTCACAATCGTGCGCGGGAATTGCGACGGCCAACCGGACTGGCCGCTAGTGGTTGATCTGAAGCGGAACCGGATTCGATTCCGGCTAGTTCACATTCCACCGGATCACGCGCCGGACGGCGTCGATGTGGTTTTGCACGGTCATACGCACGTGCCGCGGGATGAACGCGTGGCGGGAGTGCGTTTCCTGAATCCGGGATGCGTGACGCGGCCCAACCGCGGAGCCGCGCCGAGCGTCGGGATTCTGGAGATTGCCGCGGAAGGAAAAATGACGTGGCGGCTGCAGACGCTACGCTGACTCGCGCGCCGCTGACCAGACGGCCAGCGGGTACGCGGCGAAATTAACTGCCGGACACGACTTGGGTCGTAACGTTAGGGTCGGTGTTGGCGAACGGCGTGGGAACGCGCAGATGGGCGAACTGCCAGATGCCGACAACCGCGCTCAGGATGAGCAGGCCGTAGATGAAGGTCTCAAAAAGACCGCGTTCCTTTTCTTCCGACTGCACGAGCATCGCGTAGGTCGATTTCCGAACTGGGTTGAGGGAGTTGTTTGTTTTCATAAGATTGCACTCTCCTAATGCAATGGCCGTGCCAACGGCTAAGACAATGTCCGAGCTCGCTCGCGTTAAGCGACTTAGAGACGAATCGCAATCTCGCGAGGAACGGAATTTATTCCGTCGACGGGATCAGGCCGTTCCGATTCCGGGACGGCAATTCTGTGGATTCTGTAGCGGCGGCCTGTGACCGCCGAGCTCCCGGAGCTTAACCTCGACGGCGGTCATAGACCGCCGCTACAGGCCTATTTCTCGTCGCTTTTCTTCGCCTTCTTTTCGGACTTCGGCTCCGAATCAGCGGCGGGCTTTTTGCCTTTGGCCTTCTTCCCCTTTTCTTCGGTCTCCGGTTCTTCGAGGACCAGCGGCGAGTCAACCCATTCAATAAACGCGACCGGCGCAGAATCGCTCTTCCGCGCGCCGAGTTTCACGATCCGCGTGTATCCGCCTTTGCGATCGGCGGAACGCGGCGCGATATCGTCGAACAATTTCTTCACCGCGCCTTTTTGGCGGAGCACGGCCAGCGCGGTGCGCCGGGCATGGAGCGAACCTTTTTTCCCGAGCGTCACCATTTTTTCGGCGAGCGGGCGGACGGCTTTCGCCTTGGCCAGCGTCGTCTTGATGCGTTGATGCTCGATCAAGCTGCAGACCTGGTTCGCCAGGAGTGCTTTCCGGTGCTCGGCCGTGCGGCCGAGTTTGACGGTTTTCTTTTGATGTCTCATGGGTTCGTCCTCGCGGCAGACTCTGGCCTAACGACCGCTTACTTCTCTTCTTCCGTCGCGCCGTTGCTGCTGGCGCCATCCACGGAAACCGGCGTCTCCACCAGACCCGGATCGAATTTCATTCCAAGGCCGAGCTGCAATTGCTGAAGCTTGTCCTTGATTTCGTTGAGCGATTTCTTGCCGAAATTCCGATACTTGAGCATCTCGGCTTCCGTCTTCTGGGCAAGCTGGCCGACGGTGGTGATGTTCGCGTTGTTCAGGCAGTTCGCCGCGCGCACGCTCAACTCGATCTCGTTGACACTCATGTTGAGCAGCTTCTTCAGCTTCATGTTTTCCTCGCTCACACCGGCTGGCGTTTCGTCGAACTCGATGATGTCTTCGTTGAAGTTCACGAACACATCTAGGTGGTGGCGCAGGATCGCCGAGGCCTGGAGCAGGGCGTCGTCCGGGGTGAGCCGGCCGTCGGTCCACACTTCGAGGATGAGCTTGTCGTAATCAGTCCGCTGACCGACACGGGTGTTTTCGACCGCGTATTTCACGCGGGTCACCGGCGAGAAAATGGAATCGATCGGGATCAGGCCAATCGGCTGATCGGCGCGCTTGTTTTCATCACCGGTGGCAAAGCCGCGACCGACGCGCACTTCGAGTTCGGCGTCGAACTTGTGCTTCTTGTCCATCGTGCAGATGAGCTGCTTGGGATTCAGAACTTCGTAGCCTTGGACGAGCTGGATGTCGCCGGCGGTAACTTCGCCTTCCTTGTTAACCGAAAGCGAGAGCTTGCGCGGCTCGTGCTCGGTCGCCTTGAACTTGATCCGCTTCAGGTTGAGAACGATATCGGTCACGTCCTCGACAATGCCGGGCAGGGTGGCGAACTCGTGCTGCGCGCCGGTGATTTTGATCGCGGTGATGGCAGCGCCTTCCAGGGAAGAAAGAAGGACTCGACGAAGCGAGTTGCCGACCGTGTGGCCGTAGCCGGCCTCAAAAGGTTCCGCGACGAAGCGCGCGTAGGTTTCCGTGGCGCCGTGCTCGTCCTTGACGAGGGTCTTCGGCATTTCAAAACGACCGTAATGAACTGGCATATGCTAATTTTCGATTGTTAGATCGAAATTCCTCCAAGCACCGGGTTACCCCTGACGAGTGCGGCCTCACGTCCAGCGACGGAAACCCAGGGACCAACGGCGCAACTTCAAAAACTCGTTGCGGGACGGGAATGAACACCGGCGCGTCCGCTTTGCAAGCGGCTTTTCTATCGCAAACGCCCGGCGCTGTAGTTACGGCGCTCAGTCGCTGTGTGGCGGACGCGTCGACATAGCGAAGCGGCTACTGCTACCCTTCCACGATTTCGTCGGGCAATTCGTTTGCCGACGGCCCCGTTTTCGGGAAATAGCGGGCCAGCAACTCCCCGGCCGATTCTATCCCTTCTACTAATGCGTCTGTAAATTCCTCCCTCAGAAAATGGAGCCGCATCTTCTCGACCAGCTCCTGCCAGAATTTCTCGCCGCATTTCTGGTGAACGCCTTCATCGCCGACCACTGCAAATTTCTGCGCCCGCGGCGCCACCAGGATCAGGATTGCGTTCCGCTCCTTGGTTTTGTGCATCCCGAGCTGGATGAATTTCTTCTGCGCCCTCTCCAAGGCGTCTTCCTCGAATTTCCCGCGCTGAAGGAAAACGCGTATCTGTCCCGAGGTCTTCGCTTCGGCCTCCTTGATCGCGTGAGTAATTCGATCGTGCTCGAGCTCGCGGATGAATCTATGGGTCCGCATAGGAAGATTACCAACTCGAGCCGGCGCCCCCGCCGCCAAAGCTGCCGCCGCCACCGCTGAATCCACTGAATCCGCCTCCAGAGGACGATGAAGAGGAGCTGCCGCTCGACCATCCGCTCCCCCAGCCACTGCTGATGAACGGCCCGCCCAAGCCGGTGTAGCCGTACCCGCCCTTCCGTCGTCCAAGCCGGATGATCGTCAGGACGATGATCAGCATGACGAGGAAACCCAGCGGGCCGCATCCGCTGGAGGCGGTCGAGCGGCTCTTCTCTTGCGCTGTCTCGCCACCGCCTTTGTACTCGCCGCGAAGCGCCTTGAGGATCAGATCGACGCCTTCCTCTAGCCCGCCGGTATAATCTCCTGTGCGGAAACGCGGCTTGATGTGCCGCTCGGTTATGTCGAACGCGGTTACATCCGGCAATGCGCCCTCGAGACCGTAGCCGACTTGGATAAACATCTTGCGATCATCGAGGAAGACGAAAAGGACGGTGCCGTTACGCTTCTCAGCCTGCCCGACCTTCCATGATTCTGCGATGCGTCGCGTGTAATCAGCGACGTCGGAGTCGCTCTGCATTTTCCGAAACACCGCCACGAGCACCTGGTTCGAGGTCTCGCGTTCGAACTGCGCGAGCTTTTCGTTGAGGGCCAGCGCCTTCTCCTTCGAAACGACGTTCGCGTAGTCGTTGAAATAGGCGGGCGGCTTCGGCGGAATGACTTCGGCGGCGGATGCAGCTTCGGCCGCGAGAACAATACAGAAAAGAATCGGTCCTAGAAACTGCCGCCGAAGAAATCCCAAGGAAGCACCAAGCACCAAGCTCCAAGAGCGATTGCGCACGACAGTATTGGGATTTGGAATTGGGAGCTTCTTTGGCGGCTTGGAGCTTGGGATTTGGAGCTTCCGTGCCTACGGCGTAGTCGTTGGCGTGGCCGGTTTGCTGAAATCGAATTTCACTTCCGGCGCTTTCTCGGCGCCAGCGGCGGCGGTGAAGAACGGGCGCGCTTTGAAGCCAAACATCTTGTTCAACATGTTGGTCGGGAACCGTTCCAGCGCAGTGTTGTACTCCTGAACGGCGGTGTTGAAATTGTTTCGTTCCACCGAGATCCGGTTCTCTGTTCCTTCCAACTGCGCCTGGAGATTCTGGAACGCTTCAGTCGCGCGGAGCTGCGGATAATTCTCGCTCACGACCAGAAGCCGCGACAACGCGTTGCTCAGTTGTCCCTGCGCCTGCTGGAATTTTTCCAGCTCCGCGGCATCGGTCGGCGCCTTGCTGGGATCGAGTTTCACCTGGCCTACGCTGGCCCGCGCGTTGGTCACTTCCGTGAGCGTCGATTTCTCGAAATTCGCCGCCCCGGCCACCGTGCTGACGAGGTTCGGGATCAGATCGGCGCGCCGTTGGTAGACCGACTGCACATCGGCCCATTTCTTGTTCACGGTCTGTTCGAGGGTGACGAGCCGGTTGTAGGTGCCGCAGCCCGTCAGACTGAACAACGAAACCAGCAGGAGGAGTTTTCCGAATCCGAGAGATGTTTTCATAGGCAGGCGCGCAGTCCCGCGCGGAGAAGCGTCGTCAATGTAAACGCCAAGTCAATCCTGCGCCGGGGCCGGTTCGGCCGGCGCGGATTCTGTCGGCGCGTCCGCCTCTTTTCGGGGCGCCGTCGGAAGGTAACGGGTGCGCAATTCCACCGCGTTCGGAAGTTCGTCGAGATCGCGTAATCCGAAGTGTTCGAGAAAAAACTGAGTGGTTTCATACAGGAGCGGACGACCCGGCACTTCCGCTCGCCCACCGATCTTCACCAGCCCGCGCTCCATCAGATTTTGGAGCACACCGTCCACCGCCACGCCGCGCACAGCCTCGACGTCCGCGCGCGTGATCGGCTGGCGATAGGCGATGATGGCAAGCGTTTCCAGGGACGGTGGCGTGAGCCGCGCCGGCTTCACAGCGGGAAATAACTGGCGGACCCAGGGCGCGTAAGCCGGATCGCTGACCAGTTGCCAGCCCTCCGCTTTTTCGGCCAGCTGAAACGCGCGGCCTTGCTGGACGTATTCGATCTTCAATTGCTCCAGCGCCGCAGCGACCTGTGCCTCGGTCGTCTTTGCAAATTCGTTAGGCATGAGCTCGTCTTCGCCGCCCGCGCCTTTGATAGCACTCACCAGCTCGCGCGCAGTGAGCGGTTTTTGCGCGGCGAATAACAACGCCTCGATGACCTGGCTGAGACTCATATGTCCTATGCGACTTATACGACCTATATCCCGATCGCGCTCTGAATCGCTTCCGCGATCCCGTTTGCGTGGCGGTCGATTTGTTCCAGCTCGCGGCCTTCGATGAGCAACCGGATCTTCGGCTCGGTTCCCGAATAGCGGAGCAGCACGCGCCCTTTCCCGGAAAGCTCCTTCTCCGCGTCGCCCACCAGCTTCATCACCGCGGGCAGTTCTGCGAGCGGCCGCTTTTCCTTCACCCGCAGGTTCCGTTGCGCCTGCGGATATTTTTTTAGGCATTGCTTCAGTTCGCTCAACGGCTTCCCGGTCGACTGCATGATCTGCAAAACCTGGAGCGCGCTGATGATCCCGTCGCCGGTCGTCGTGAAATCCCGGAAGATCATGTGGCCGCTTTGTTCGCCGCCGAGGTTCAGGTTTCGCTCCACCATCTCCTCGATGACATAGCGGTCGCCGACTTTCGCGCGGATGACCTTGCCGCCGAGCGCGCCAAGCGCCTCGTCCAGTCCGAAGTTGCTCATGACCGTGGCGACGAGCGTTTGCTCGGCGAGCCGGCCTGATTTCAAAAGATCAACGGCCGCGATCGCGAGAATCTCGTCGCCATCGACCAGCTCGCCTTTTTCGTCGCAAAGCAAAACCCGATCGGCATCGCCATCATGGGTGATCCCGATCCGCGCGCCGGTCTCCTTGACGGCTCGCTGGATCTCCGCGGGATAAGTGCTGCCGCACTCCGCGTTGATGTTGGTTCCGTTCGGCTCGTCGTGGAATACCGTCACGTCCGCGCCCAGCTCGCGCAGGATGCACGGCGTTGATTTGTAAGCAGCGCCATTCGCGACGTCGACCGCGATGCGCATTTTCTCGAGCGACATCTTTCTCGGGAAGCTCGCTTTGGCAAATTCGACGTAACGGCCAAGCGCGTCATCGATCCGGCGGGCGCGCCCGATCTTTCCCGCCGTCGGCCGAATCGAATCAATCTCGCCGCTGAAGACCAGATCCTCGATCTGTTGCTCAATCTG
>JBEEHI010000259.1:0-21406 GCA_041167305.1 Verrucomicrobiota bacterium | reverse complement strand
AGCGCCGACGCCGCAATTGGTCGTCATATAAACGCCCTTCGAATCTTTCGCGTCGCTCGTGGTGGTGCGGGAGCCGCCGGCCACCTGGGTTTTGACGACATACATGTCGGCGCAAGAGCAAAGAAGGATGCTGGAAAGCAGGGCGAGGAAAGGTTTCATAATGATTTAATCCGGTCATCCGCCGTGGCCGCCCTGAGGGGCAGAGCACGACAGATTATTTCCGCTAAATGATGCAACTCCCGTGCCGCCCGCCGGAGAAATCTCCCTGCGCTTTCACTCAGGCGCCCGGGGTCTTTTTGCGACGCCGGAATAGGAGTTGAATGCCGACTACGCTGAGAGTGACGGCGCCAGCGAGCCAGGTCGACGTTTCGGGGACCGGGGCGATCTCGTAATATCCATTACCGAGATCGAATTCCACGGCGCCAGGGCCGTAGCCGTTAAACAAAAAGATGCTGAGGTTGGCAGATTGATCCGAAGCAAAGATCAGCCGGTCGGTGGAGTCGGTTCCACCCGTGTTCGGCGTCCCGGTCCAGTTCGCGATCGTCAAGGCGTAAGCGCCCGGATCGAAAGAGGCGAAAGTCAGGACGCCGACCGAGCCCGTGCCGAAATCGATTTGCGAATTGAGACCCGCCAAACTAAGCGCGCCCGCTCCCGGTGTGCTGGCACTCCCTTCGCTGAAATTGCCTTTTGCAAAAGTTCCACCGGCGAGGGTGACCGTCGCCGTGTTATTGATTTGTTCGCTCGCGCCGAGCAGAAGGGTCGCACCAATATTTACCGTCACGCTACTGGTGGATGCGAGTGCGCTCGTGCCGGAGGGGGCGGCCAAGGTGAGCGTTCCTCCATTAACAACTGTCGAGCCGCTGTAGGTGTTCGCGCCGGTCAGGACGAGCGTACCCGCGCCATTTTTTTGCAGCGCGACGTTGCCCTGGGTGCCGCCATTCGTCCCGGCAATAATGCCGGCGAACGTCGTCGAACCGCTGGCCGGATTGACGGTTAACGTGCTCGTTCCGCCCATGACGCTGTTCTTGACGGTGGCCGTGCTGTCGCCGGTGAGTGACGCCACTGAGCTGTTGTAACTGGCGAGATCAAATGTGCTGCTGGTATTGATGGTGAGCCCGGTCTGCGGAGTGGTCGGGAGAAGATTGTTGCCGCCCAGTTTGAATGTGCCGGAATTTTGAACGGTGGTGGAGCCGTTGTAAGAACTGGCCGAGCTCAGGACCACCGTCGTGCCGTCAAAGACGACGTTGGAATTCGCGGAGCCGCCCGTGATTCCGCTGGTATTAATGTTTACCGTGCCTCCGCCGGCAACCGTCATGGTCGTGCCGCTGTTCGAAATGCCGCCAGTCAGGTTCAGGATTCCCCCGCCGGCGCTGATCGTCGCGCTGGTGGCCGCGTTGATCGGTCCCGCGAAAGTGCTGGTGCCACTATTGGTCAGGGCCCCGCCGTTGCTAATGCCGGTGCCGTTCAGAGTGAGGGGTTCGGCGGTTGAATAATTCACGGCGTTCAAACTCAACGCTGCTCCGTTCGCCACCGTGGTTCCGCTGGCGGCGGTGCCGAGAGCGTTGTTCGTGTTCACCTGCAAAGTCCCCGCGCTGATCGTGGTGCTTCCCGTAAAAGTATTCGAACCGCTCAGCGTCAGGACGCCGCTGTCATTTTTTATGAGCGCGCCGGTTCCGCTGATCACATTGCTCTCCGAGATATTTCCTGCGCCGCCAAAAGTCACAGCGAAGCCGCCGTTCACGATTCCGCCGGTTAAGGTCAAGGTCCCCGCATCCGAATAAATCGTGCTGGCCGACGTGAGTGTGATCGCGCCCGCGAAACTGTTGTTGCCGCTGAGGTTTCGCAGGGCGCCGAAGCTGGAGACGCCCGCGCCGCTGAGGGTTAGCGGTTCCGCACCGACAAAAATCCCTGACTGCAATTCCAAGGTTGCGCCGGAACTCACCGTGGTCCCACCGGCCGTCGCTCCCAGGGCCGCAGAATTCTGGAGGAGGAGAATGCCGCCGCTTACCGTGGTTAGTCCTGAATAGGTATTCGCACCCGTGAGGGTAAGCGTTCCAGTTCCAGTTTTCGTGAAGGCCACGATGCCGCTTCCGTTCTGCAAAACGCCCGAGAACAACGTCGAGCTGTTATCTCCGCCGGCCGTAAGCGTGAGCGCGCCGGCCGCACCGCTCGTTACGGTCCCACCCCCGGCGAGGGAGCCAATCGTTTCGCTGAAGCTATTCAGATCATAGGTCGCGCCGCCTGCGACCGTTAGCGCGCTCGTATCCGGAATCAAATTCGCAGTGCCGTTTCGCAAAGTCCCGGCGTTAATATTGGTCGCGCCGGTGTAGGTGTTGGCGCCGCCCAGGACCAGCGTGCCAGTGCCTGTTTTGTTAAACGTTCCAGCGCCGCTAAAAACGCCATTGGCCGTAAAGGTAAACGTTGGATCCACCTGGACGGTGCTCGTCGCACTTCCCAGAGTGAAGTTCCGCGTCGAAGTAAAAGTCGCCGCGATCTCGAGCGTAGCCGCGTTGATTGTAGCCGCGCTGGCCGCCGCGCCAAGGTTGCCATTGCTGGAGATAATCACGGTGCCGCTGTTGATGATCGATCCGCCGGAGTAAGTGTTCGCGCCGCTCAACGTGAGCGTGCCCGTGCCGTTCTTGTTCAGCGCGCCGGTGCCGCCGATCGCGCTCGTGATGGTGAGGGTCTGCGCTGGATTGATCAGAAAAGCGCTGGCGATGTCTCCGAGGGTGAATACCCGATTCGTCGAGAAGCCACTGGTAACTGCCAGCGTACCGGCATTGATCGTAATGCCTCCCGCGTTCGCGCCTAAATTCGCTGATTGGCTGATGGAAAGCGTCCCGCCGTCGATGCTCGTTCCGCCGGCGTAGGTGTTCACACCGCTCAACACCACCGTGCCCCCGCCATTCGTTCTTAACAGAGCGGGCCCAGAAACGGCGGTCGGATCCTGGACCACGCCGGAAAAGGTCGTCGTTCCGCCCGCCGCTGAAGTGAGCGTTACGCCTTTGCCGTTGCCGCTGTTTGTCCCCAGGAAAAGGCTGCCGGAAAACGTGGAGGTTGAGGCGCTAATGCCGCCGATCGTGATTACACCGGTGTTGCCGGATTGCGCCCGGAGATTGCGCGAAACGGTCACAGCGGCGTTGGTTTCCAATCCCGCGTCGTAGGCGCCGCTCGTATTGCCGATGAGAATGTCGGACGCGCCGCCGCCGAGGGCGGTGTTGCCGGCCGTGCCACTGGCGCTAGCCTCGAGAATCAAAGTGCCGGCATTAACCGTGGTGGTGCCGGCGTAGGAATTTGCGCCGTTGCTTAGAGTGAGACTGCCCGCGCTAAAGCCGGGCACGGCATCGAGCGAGAGATTCGACGCGCCCGCGCCCGAGATGACGCCGGAGATTTTCCCCTCGGGCACGCTCCCTACTCCGTGGAGTAATTGGATCGATCGGGTGCCGCCGTTGAGATTAATTCCATTTTGAAAGTCGATCGTGTGATCGGCCGTGAGCGATCCCAGATAGAGCACCTGGCCGGCGGCGAGGAAGCTTCCCGAACCCCAGGTCACGATAGCGCCGGCGCCGCCCAGGTTGACGATACGGTCCGCGCCATAGGCAGCGAATCCCGCGCCGCTCGTGGTGGTGCTCATGTTTACCTGACCCGCCCCTGCGCCGAGCGCGCGAGTGAAGTTGCCGTTGCCCAATTCGAGGACGCCGGCGTTGAACGTCAGATTGCCGGTGCCCAGCGTCACGGTCCCGCGAAGCGAAAGAATGCCAGCGATATTCGTCGAGCCGGTACCATTGGAGCCGGACCCGGAAAGAATGAGAGCGCCGAAGCTGGTCAACGATAGATTGCCGTTGCCGCTTATCACGCCGCTCTCTTCGATCGTGGTGCCAAATGCCACATCGAAAGTCCCCGTGCCCGTCATGGCAATCGCGCGGGTGCCGACGACGTCCCCCGTCACCCGGAGCGTGCCGCCGTTAAAGGTGAGGCCACCCGACGCCGCGCCGAGATTGGCATTGGAGGAAATGGAGACCGCGCCGGCGGTAAATGTCGTGCCGCCACTGTAGGTATTCGTTCCGGAAAGAGTCAAAGTGCCCGCGCCGGTCTTTGCCTGACCACCAGTGCCACTGATTACGCCGTTAACCGTGGTGTTTGATCCTCCGCTGATGGTGAGAAGGAACCCGCCATTCGTTATGTTGCCGCCAAAGCTCAAGGCGCCGGACGTCGCGCTCCAGGTTTGCGCGGTCCCCAAAGTGATGGCGTTGTTAATTATCTCCGTGCTGGCGCTGCTGTTCGTGATGCCGCCACCCTGGATGGTAAGGACGAAGCCGCCCGTGGAACTCAGCGTAAAAGCTCCAGCGCCGCTATTGAAGGTGAGTGAGTTAATGTTCCAGTTCGCGTCCATGTCTGGCGCCAACCGCGTGCTTCCGGCAAAGGCAAGACTGGCTGTGCCGTTGTTCGCCGGCACGCCATTGGGATTCCAATTGTTAGCCGTGGACCATAGGTTGTTCGCACCACCCCCGTCCCAGGTTGTTCCCGCCACGGCCGGCAGGGCGCAGATCAATGCGCACAGACAGAGAGTCAGACGGACCAACGTGGGGGCGAAGCCAGTCCAAGTTGGCTTGCAACGGAGCATGTGCTCGGTCACATAGCCGCTCCCGTGCCCGCCTTACGTATTTTCCCTATCCGCCTCTCCGTAGAGTTCCCCCCGGGACGCCGGGAGACCGGCAAACGGCGTCAAATTCCGGCGACGTGATGCGGAGCGTAAGCCTCTTCCAGCTTCGAAAATTTTTCGGGCGCGAGCTGGAGTTCCAAAGCCTCCAGTGCGTCCTCCAATTGTGCCGGCTTCGATACCCCGATGATAGGCGCGATCACGCCCGGCTTTTGCAGAAGCCAGGCCAACGCCATTTGAGCCGGAGGCACCCCGGCCTCGTTCGCGAGGGCTTCCAGCGAGTCGATCACGCGCGCATCCGCAGCGCCGAGTTCCTCGCCGTAGAGTCCATGCCCGTAGGTGTCAGTCTCGGCGCGGATGGTCTTCGTTCGGCGTTTCCCGGCGAGAAGACCACGCGCCAGCGGACTCCAGGGCAACACTCCGATTTTTTCCTCGAGGCAAAGCGGCATCATTTCCCGCTCTTCTTCGCGGTAAAGGAGGTTGTAATGGTTCTGCATCGTGACGAAACGCGTCCAGCCATTCGCGTCGGCGGCATAAAGCATCTTTGCGAATTGCCAGGCGAACATCGACGACGCGCCGAGATAAAGCGCCTTCCCCGCGCGGACGACATCGTGCAGCGCCTCGAGCGTTTCTTCGATCGGGGTTTCCGCATCGAAGCGGTGGATTTGATACAGATCGACGTAGTCGGTGCCCAGCCGACGCAAGCTGTCATCGATCGCGTGCATGATGTGCTTGCGGGACAAACCGCGCTGGTTCGGATCGTTGCCGACGGGGTAATAAACTTTAGTCGCGATGACAATTCTGTCGCGAGTCGGACCAAAATCTTTTAAGGCGCGGCCGAGCACTTCTTCGCTTGCGCCTAACGAGTACATGTCGGCCGTATCGAAAAAATTAATACCGCCCTCGAGCGCTTGTTTGATGAGCGGACGGCTCGCATCCTCATCGAGCACCCAGGGCCGCCACTTACTCGAGCCGTAGGTCATGGTCCCGAGACAAATCCGCGAAACCTTCAGACCAGTGGAACCGAGATTGACGTATTGCATGAAGACAATTTGCCTGGACCGAATTGGTCAGAAACGCCGCGCCGTTCCCCGCAACTTCCGCCTAACGGTAAATCGAGCCCGCGTGTTCGACCCGTTCAGAGGGTTTCGGAGGGGGACGTTTATCGCGCGCGGGCCTCAGCTCCACTGGACTGGAGGTTTTGCATTCCTCGCACCAATGCCGCTGCGAGCTATCGAGCCGCTTCCTCGCCCCGCAATTATCGCAAATGAAAACTTCTTTTCTCACCTAACTGATTGTCTCTAACCGGCGGCGCGGTGATTGCCAAACCCTATTTGCCGAAAACTTTCAACGCCGCCCTGTCTTTCGCTCTTCGGATAGTTCGGAATTGTTCACGGCATCCACGAAAATCAGCCCAGTGAATTGCGCATCGACGGAAAAAGCGATTGGAGGGACTGTTCTATTGCTGGCGACGCAGAAGTTCCAAATCCCAAGCTCCAAATCCCAGGCAATCTCCAATCCTCAAACCCAAATGAGCCATGCCTCCTTCTTTGGCGATTGGGATTTCCTTGGAGCTTGGGATTTGGAATTTGGGATTATGACTTTCAAAATCGGAGGTGTTTCACCGTCTGGCCCTGGTGGATGAGTTCGCTGAGCGAATCAATTCCGATCCGCAGATGAATATCCATAAATTTCGACGTGACAATGTCGTCGCTGATCGCGGTCTTGACTCCTTCGGGCACCATCGGTTGATCCGAAACCAGCAGAAGCGCGCCGGTGGGGATCTCGTTATGAAAACCGGTGATGAAGATGGTCGCGGTCTCCATGTCGATCCCCATGCAGCGGATGCGAGCGAGATATTTCTTGAACGCCTCGTCATGCTCCCAGACACGGCGGTTGGTCGTATAGACGGTGCCCGTCCAGTAATCGCGATCGTGGTTGCGGATGGTAGTCGAGATCGCCTTTTGCAGGGAAAACGCCGGGAGCGCCGGGACCTCGGGCGGGAAGTAGTCGGTCGAGGTCCCCTCGCCCCGGATAGCGGCGATGGGGAGGATAAGGTCGCCAAGTTTGTTTTTGCGCTTCAAGCCGCCGCATTTGCCGAGGAAGAGAACGGCTTTCGGGTGAACCGCGCTCAGCAAATCCATCACCGTCGCGGCGCTCGCGCTGCCCATCCCGAAGTTAAGGATGGTGATGCCGTTGGCGGTGGCGTTGGCCATGGGTCGGTCGCGGCCGCGCACCTCCACACCGTGCCATTCCGCGAAGAGGTTTACATACTGCGAAAAGTTAACGAGGAGAACGTACTTCGAAAAATCTTTGGTGGCTGTGCCAGTGTAACGCGGCAGCCAGTTCGCAACGATGTCGGACTTAGTTTTCATGGACTGAGAAAAATACTGAAACGCTGAATTTCTTGAATGGAGCCGGCGGGAGCCGAGCGACATGGACCCATCCCGAAGGGTGAGCGAGCGGGGGCGAGTGAGTCAAACGCTGAAATTTCCCTCCCGTCACATGGCACTCGTCAATTTTCTTGACTTGAGAATTAGTTCGACTGAACCACGCACGACTAGTAAAAACAGGTGTGGGCATTTCGGCTGCTCGGGGAGCATTGTTGCTGCTGATCACAGCGACGATGGCCAGTGCCGCCATGGCGGGCGGCCCGTTCACTTTCAGCAACACCGGTTCTCTCGCCACCGGGCGCCATTCACCCAACGCCGTCCTTCTATCCAACGGGACGGTCCTGGTCGCCGGCGGCGTCGGGGACAGCTTTCTGACGAGCGCTGAAGTTTACAATCCGTCCGCCGGCACCTGGAAGTCCACCGGCAGCATGACCACGTTCCACGCCTTCGGCACGGCGACTTTGCTGCAGAATGGAAGAGTGCTCATAGCCGGCGGCGGCGGCAGCGGCTCCGCGACGGCAGAATTGTATGATCCGATAAGTGGCACGTGGGCAGCGACCGGCAGCATGTCTGTTTCTCGCCGCCAACCCACAGCGACGCTGCTCCGGAACGGCAAGGTCCTGGTGTGCGGTGGATCCGATAGCAACGGGAATAATCTCGCCAACGCTGAATTATACGACCCGGCGACAGGCACCTGGAGCAATACCGGGAGCATGTCGACTATCCGTTCGGGCCATACGACAACTCTGCTATCGAATGGCAAGGTCCTCGTTACGGCTGGCTATAGCAGCGGCAACAATGGTGTCCTCGGGATCACGGAACTCTACGATCCATCGAGCGGAACCTGGAGCAGCACTGCTAGTTTGATTATCCCCCGGATTGGTCCCGTCGCTACTCTCTTACCCAACGGAAAAGTATTGGTGGCCGGTGGATCGGGAGGCCATGGCACGCTGGCCAGCGCGGAGCTATTCGACCCTCAGACAAATAGCTGGGCGCCCACGGGCAGCCTCATGACGGCGCGATTCGACGATAGCGCGACGCTGCTTCCTAATGGCAAGGTTCTTATTGCCGGTGGCAACGACGGCAACGGCAATGCCCTCGCGAGCGCGGAACTTTACGACCCGGTAACTGGCCTCTGGACAGTAACGTCGAACTTAAACGGGGTCCGTGGCAGTCACTCGGCGACGTTGCTACCGAGCGGCGAGGTCCTCATTGCAGGGGGAGACGACGGAACCTCCACCGGTAACCTGGCCAGCGCTGAGGTCTACGATCCGGCAATCGGTACTTGGGCGAACACGGGAAGTTTGGTAGCGTCTCACGATTCTCACACCGCTACCATTCTCCCGGACGGCCGGGTGTTAGTTGCAGGCGGCGCGGATGCTTTTGGTACGGCGCGATCGCTTACGGAGATCTACGATCCTGTTAGCGGCACTTGGGCCACAACAGGTAATCTCTCCGCGGCTCGTCAGTTTCATACCGCGACCCTCCTGGCTAATGGCAAGGTGCTCGTGGCAGGAGGAGTCGGAGCGGGAGGTAACCCTGTTGCCAGTTGCGAACTTTTTAATCTGGCCACGGGGACCTGGTCTCTCACTGGGAACCTCGGTACGGCACGGGACCTCCATACTGCGACGTTATTGCCGAATGGCAAAGTGTACATCGCGGGAGGAGAAAGTGCGGGAGGCGGGTTGCTGGCCAGCACTGAGCTTTATGACCCAGGCACCGGAGCCTGGACGTCGGCAGGTAACATGGTCACGCCGCGTCGCAGTCACACGGCCACTTTGCTGCCTGATGGCCGGGTATTTTTGTGCCAGGGTTTTAGCACTGGAAATATCGAGCTCTACGATCCGAACACCGGCACCTATACAAGTAAGCTGGCTTTTGCCGCCACTCAGTACGCGCGCAGCGCCACTTTGCTACCTAACGGCCAGGTCCTTTTGGCGGGAGGCCAGTCGAATAACACCGTGACCGCGGCAGCGAATCTGTTTAACCCGGCGAACAATTCCATATTTCCTGTAGGTGACATGACGACCGCGCGGCGCGATCACAGCGCGACTTTGCTGCCTAACGGTAAAGTCCTGGTGGCTGGCGGACGAGGCAGCAATGGAGCACTGGCCAGTGCAGATCTTTATGATCCCGCCACTGGCATGTGGAGCGCCACGGGCCCTCTTGCGACGGAACACACCTTGCATACCGCGACGCTATTATTCAACGGAAAGGTGCTGGTGGCTGGCGGACGTGACGCCAACGGAAATCCTCTTGTCAACACGGAGCTCTACGATGTCGGCCTCAAGTTCAACAGCGCATGGCAACCACAGATCACCACTTCACCGGCGTTAGCAAACAGGTCAGCAAAACTTCCCCTCGGAGGTGTGGGGTTCCAGGGCATCTCACAAGCCTCTTCCGGAGGTTTCGAGGACTCATCGAGTAACTATCCGATCGTGCAGTTGCGAAGTATCGATAACAGCCAGGTAACTTACGTGCTGGTAGATCCCGCGTCTGGCTGGTCGAATACCAGCACGACCTCAGTGCCATTGACCGGCAGCGTGCCGCTGGGGCCGTCTTTGGCTACCGTTTTCACCAATGGCATTCCAAGTCCTGCGAAATACCTGGTCGTTTCGCCCAAGTCCACCCAGGCCCTTAACATTGCCACCCGCCTCAAGGTCCAGCAGAACGACAACATCCTGATCGGTGGCTTTATCGTCACGGGGAACGCGCCGAAGAAAGTCATCGTGCGCGGGATCGGGCCGTCCCTCAAGATTAATGGAGTCCCGTTGTCAGGACGACTCGCTGATCCTTTTCTCGAACTGCATGACGAGAAAAGCGGCCTGACCGTTGAAACAAACGACAACTGGAAAATCAACGATCAAACCGGACAGTCGCAACAGGCAACCGTGGAAGCGACGACGGTTCCGCCCACGGACGACTTGGAATCGGCGATCGTGAGAACACTCACGCCCGGACCTTACACGGCGGTTTTGCGCGGCGTGAATAATAGTACCGGGATCGCGGTCGTTGAAGTCTATGACCTCGATCAGGCGGCCGATTCAGAGATGGCCAACATCAGCACCCGCGGCTTTGTCGACACCGGCGACAGTGTGATGATCGGCGGATTTATTCTCGGAAACAGCAGCCAGGGGAGCGCGATCCTCGTCCGCGGTATCGGACCTTCGTTGGCGGCGGTAGGAATCTCAAACGCGCTGGCGAATCCGACGCTCGAGCTGCGAGATGCAAATGGCGCGCTTCTGGGCTCGAATGATAACTGGAAGTTGAACGATCAAACCCAGCAGTCACAGGAGACGGAAATAAGGGCGACGACGATTCCGCCGTCCAACGACTTCGAATCGGCTATCCTGACGACGCTTTCTCCAGGCAATTACACCGCAATCCTCGCCGGGAGAAACAGCGGTGTGGGCGTGGCCGTGGTGGAGGTTTATAACCTGCACTAACGGAGAACTCCCTGGAGGGCGGGCGCTTTCCCGTCCCAAATTAGTGGGACGACACAGAGCTCCTTCCCCAGTTCTACTTTCGTCTTTCCAATTTCTAATTACAGTCCCCCCCTTATGCCGTACAAAAACCTCACTCCGCCGGCAGGCGACAAGATCACCCGAACGCAAACGTTGAACGTCCCGGATCGCCCGGTGATTCCGTTCATTCGCGGAGACGGCACCGGCCCTGATATCTGGGCGGCCAGCGAACGCGTCCTCGATGCCGCGGTCGAAAAGGCTTACGGCGGAAAGAAAAAAATCGTCTGGTTCGAGGTGTTCGCCGGGCAGGCGGCCAAGGACAAGTTCGATGAATGGCTCCCGGAGGACACGGTCCAAGCATTCCGCGAATACCTCGTCGGCATCAAGGGACCGCTGACCACGCCAGTTGGCGGCGGAATTACTTCCTTGAACGTCGCGCTGCGGCAGATGCTCGATCTCTTCGTCTGTCTGCGGCCAGTGCAATATTTCGAGGGTGTCCCCTCGCCCGTGAAACATCCCGAGAAGGTCAACATGACCATCTTTCGCGAGAACACGGAGGACATTTATGCCGGGATCGAATACAAGGCCGGCACGCCGGAGGCCGCCAAGGTCCTCAAGTTCATCGAGGACGAATTCCCCAAGGCGTTCGAGAAAATCCGCTTCGGCACAAAACAAAAGGCAGCGGAATTCTGGAAAAGCGTCGGCGCACTGGAGAAGGATGATGTGCTGGTCGGCGTGGGCATCAAACCGGTGAGCCGCTCGGGCAGCATTCGGTTGATCCATAGCGCGATCAGTTACGCGATCCAGAACCAACGCAAGAGCGTGACCATGGTGCACAAGGGAAACATCATGAAGTTCACCGAAGGGGCGTTCCGTGATTGGGGCTACGAAATCGCGAAGCAGTATTTCGGCGCGGAGGAAATTGATGGCGGTCCGTGGTGCAAAATCCCGATGGGGAAACCGGGCGCCGGCATTGTCATCAAGGACGCGATCGCCGACATCACGCTGCAGCAGGTCCTCACCCGACCGGAAGATTTCGATGTGATCGCGACGTTGAACCTGAATGGCGATTACCTGAGCGACGCGCTCGCCGCGCAAGTAGGCGGCATCGGCATCGCGCCGGGCGGCAACATCAATTACATCAGCGGCCATGCCGTGTTTGAAGCCACCCACGGCACCGCCCCGAAGTATGCGAACCTGGACAAGGTGAACCCGGGCTCAGTGATTCTATCGGGCGAGATGATGTTCCGTTACATGGGTTGGAACGACGCCGCCGATTTGATCCTCAAAGGACTAAACGGCGCGATCGCCAGCAAACGCGTGACCTACGATTTCGCGCGCCAGATGGAAGGCGCGACGGAGATCAAGTGCAGCGAATTTGGCGATAACGTCATCGCGCACATGTAGGGCAAAACGCTGAGACGTTCCAATTCCGGACTGCCGCCTAATCGTGCCGGTTTGGTGGTAATTATGGAAAACACTTTTCCGTTGACAATCGCGCTGCTTTTTGTGGAAGAATAGACAAACCATTCTTGTTCCCCGGGGGTTCATTCCGGAATAGGAGAATCTCGGGGACCGCTTGGGGTCACCGAACTCATAACCAATAATCATAAACTACTCCAAAATGAAAAAACTAAGTCTCAGCTCACTTATGGCGGTGGCCTCGCTGGCCGTCGCCGCATCTGCCTTCGCCCAGAACTCCAGCTTCACGGCCTCACGAACTTTCGAGTTCGACCCCGATAAAACCGGCGGTGCCGTGGCGAATTGGTCTAACGGAATTGGCGAGCAGGACGCGAACGGAAATACCAAGTTCGGTCTGCGTTTGGAAAAGAACGTGCCGATCGATGCGAACGTGGCGGCCGGCGCCGTCCTCAACGGCCTTAAAGGCACCGTTGTCCTGGCCGGTGACACCATGGGCTACGACATGAAGAACGATAGCACGGCTACGACGGCGGGAAGCGGACCACGCTTCAACATCTCGTGGACATACAATGGAACTTCTGGCTTCTCCTTTACCGGCGGTTCGAACAATGCGACTCGGTCAGCAGCCTGCGGAGATCCCGTGAATTGGACGACCTATCGGCTGGCTCTCCAAAATCCCGGCCAGTCCTTCCCGATCGTTCCGGCCGGCGCTGTGATCCAAAGCGTGACGCTCATCCTCGACGAGCCAGGCAAGAACACGCTAGACAACATCAACTTCCGCGACCAGATCGCGGGTAAGCCCGGTTCGTCAGCGACTTCCACTGGCTGCCCGTAACCGACTTACAAATCCTGACAAAACTAAGGAGGCATCCGGTTCGGATGCCTCCTTTTGTTTTGCGCTGTGACGCAGGCTCGCCAGTTATTGCAGCTTGTAGGCTTCCGCCAAAGCGATGCCGGTTGTCCCATCCTTGCCCCGCACGATCGTCGTGTAGTTGTTAGGGACAAGCGTCATGAGAATGGCGGACTCGCGGTTATCGGATGGCGCCAGGCCAGTAGATTGGATTTCGGCCGCGTTCGGCGCATCCTGCCAGTCGTCATTGGAAGCCAGGAGAGTCCCGTTTCCGCTGTGAAGCTCGAGGGTAGGATTCTGCAGGGTGCCGGGCACGGTGTTGCCGTTGACTTTTATCGACGGACCCAGAGCGCGGAAGAGAACCCGCTTGGGAGTTCCCCCTTGTAGGATCAATCCATCGAACAAAACGTTGTCGCCGGTTTCAGCGCTGGCGCGAACGGAGAGGTTCCCTAGCTCCCCAGGATCGCTCGTACTCAGGTCGTAAAGCTCTACGACACCAATACCCGGGCTGTTATCAGCGCCGCGGATAATGGCGGTGTAATTGCCCGCCGGCAGTCGTTTCACGATAGCCGATTCTTTGTCATTGGTCGGCGCCAGGCCAGTCTGCTGGATTTCCGCCTCTTGCGTACTGCGCCAGTTGTCGTTCGTCAGAGGCGCACTTCCGTTGTTGTCGTGGATTTCAAGGTAAGGATCCTGCAACTTGCCATTCACACTCAGCGAGGGTCCTATCGCCCGAGCCATGATCCTCTTCGTGCCCGAACCCGAAATGATGAAGCCAGCAATTCCGACTTTGTCTCCGCTCTGGGTAAAGACGCGTCCGGCGATGTTGACCAACTGAACGCTAGCCGGCGTGGCGTTAGGTGTGGACGTCGGGGTAGCGGTAGGGGTTGCTGTCGCCGTGCCAGTGGGGCTCGCCGTGGCCGTCGCTGTTGCGGTCGGAGTCGCTGTCGCCGTCGCCGTCGCCGTGGCGATGGGACTTGCCGTAGCCGTAGCTGTGGCGGTGGGACTAGCAGTCGCGGTTGCAGTAGCGCTGGGACTGGCGGTCGCTGTCGCCGTAGCTGTTGGCGTGGCCGTCGCGGTAGCGGTAGGTGTAGCCGTAGGTGTCGGCGACGCATTTGATTGGACGGTAATCACCTGCTCGGCAATATTCTCGCTGTCCGCTCCACGTGAATCCGTCACCACCAAACGCGCTGCATATGTCCCCGCCGTAGCGTAGGTGTGACTGATAAAGGGCGATCCCTGAGTAACATCAGCGGTGCCATCGCCGAACCTAAATCGATAGCTCGTGATCACGTCATTGAAATCGGGATCCGATGAGCCTGAGCCGTCGAAGTTGACCGTCAAAGGCGGAGCCCCGGCTGTAGCATTGGCCCTCAGGTCGGCGACGGGCGGCCGATTCACGGCGACCGTGATAACAACCTGGGCGACGTTGGTGCTTACCTGGCCAGCCGAATCAGAAACGGTTAGTTGCGCTGGGAAGTCGCCCGTCGTCGTGTAGGTATGCGAGAATGTGCCGGTGGCATTGGTCTGGGCCGGCGTGCCGTCACCAAAGTTCAACGTATACGAATTAATGACGCCGCATGCTCCAGCAGGTTCATGTGAGCCTGTGCCGTCAAAGTTTACCGTAAGCGGCGGCGTTCCCGAAGTAGGCGCGGCCGTAAGCGCCGCGATCGGCACCAATCCCAGGCAGGGAACGTTACCTTTTAATGTGTAGGTTCCGTCGCCGGTAGTTTGTGCCTTAGTAACCGTGACGCCGTTAAGCGCGCCGCCGATACGTTGCGTCGTTATCCCCTTGATGTTCGTGAGCTGGGTTCCCGGTGTCCATTGCGCCGGATCAATCGTCATGTTCGACCCACCCGTGCTGGCGCAGGTGCCGAATGTGAGCGGAGCACTGATATCCAAATTCATGGTGATAGTTCCATTCGCGGCCACCGTTACCGAGTTTTGGCAGGGCACGGCGCCAGCAAGGCATTGATTACAGGCCGAACCCGTGGCGGGATCGACCCAGCCATAGTCAGCCGCGCCTGCTGGATTGATTGTCGAATCGTAGGAAACAAAGATCGTCTGTGGCTGGCCGGTCGAATTAGCGCTTCCCGGGATTTTGATCTCGACCCTCCAGGCGGACTCCGGTGGAGTCGCGGCCGTGCCTGTGTTGCCCGGGTCCATTGTGTTCACTTTCATCAGGGTAGTGAGGGTCTTCGCGCTGCAACTGGTGAACGGTTCGCCCATGTTCACCCGTTCTATCGAGTACTGACCGGTCGGATCCGTCGCTGCCGGCGCGGCTCCTTGAACTTTAACGTAGGGAGCCGTGCAGGAGCTCTCGTTAGGCTGGACTGCATTCAGGCTAAGTTCCGAGCAATGCGAACTCTCACCCTGTGAATTCAACGCGGTAACGTAGTAGAACAGGTTCGTTCCCGGAGGAACAGGCGGAGTCAGAGGATCGAGATATTTCGTGTTCGTGTTACCAGAGACCGTGGCTAATAGCGTCTCCGTGCCACTGGAAGTTCCACGGTAAATGTTATAGCCGGTGATGGGCGAACCGCCGTTGTCTGGCTCCAGCCAGGTAATGAGTGCGCCGCCCGTCCCTTGCACCACGGCCGATAACAATCGCGGCGCCGCGGGAACCGCCGGTTCCACGGGATCGAAGAAGGCGAAGAGTCGCCGGCCGCCGGATTGCCGTGTCACCGTTCCATGCGCGGCGGCCGACTGGCCGGTGAAGGTGTTCGTGCAGTTCACGCAACCGTCAGCCCAGCCCACCAGCCCGCGCCCTTCGCTATCGATAGCGAAGTCATTGAAGTCGAGAAGATTTCGGCCACCGAGGCACGTAGTGCCTTCGAGACAGACAGTACCCTGTTGAGCCGGATCCTCCGGCGTCGCATCGATGGTGATCCAGTTTGCGCCGCGATCGTAGGTGGTCGCGATGTAGAGATGCCACATGTTTTTGCAGTTCAAGGTGGCGCCATAGGGATTGCACGGAGTGGCGTTGGTCGAAATACCGGGGCCGGTTCCAAGGAAAGCAAAGGCGGCCCGCTGATCATCGCCTGCGACTACGACGGGGAAGACGGCGTTCGTCACACCAAAGGCGGCGCCGACATCCACTGGTGTGGAATAGGTCGCTCCCTTATCCCCGGAGACCACGACCTTCGCGTGATTGTCGCCGTCGACGTAGCCGAGGTAGATTGTGTTCGTGGTCTGGCCCGCGGGCTTGCCCACATCGTTCTGGCCGATACCTACAGACGGATCCTGGCTGCTCGTGCTGGCATTGACGTTGTTCTCGTGCCAGGTAAGACCGTTATCGGTCGAGACGGCCACACCCGCCGTGCCGGTAGTGCCGCACGAAGAATTCGGAACATACACGGTGCCATCACGCGCCACCTTCACATGCCCGTGTATACCACCGGTGCATTGGTTCGGGGTGAAGATCGGCACCGCCGGACCGAAGGTCTGGCCGCCGTCATCACTGCGCGAGCATTGCGCTTCGGCCGCGATATCTTGCGAGCAATAATAGATCGCGTTTGGATAATTGGGATGCGAGATCGGGACTGTCTGGGTGGAACTGTAAGGACCGCCGCCCAGGGTCTCGTGGTCGGGGCCTGCTCCTGGACCACCGTTTCCGCCGGGCAGGTAGGAATTGCCATCGGTATCCGAGTAGGACGCCAGGCTTTGACCTTCCCCTCCGATCAGATCCAGACTGAAGACACGACCCGGAGTCTGAGGCGGAGGATAACCGGTGCCCAAGGCGAGAGCGCTGTAATGGTCGACAAATCCAATCGGATCGGTCAGGACAAATTCCTGCGTGGTGAGCGCGGACACATCTTCCCAGAGATTGATCGCAGGCGACGCGCAATCATCAAAGTTTACGCGCCACTCCGTGCGGTTGGCAGTGAAGAAAGCCACACCGCCGGTATTCACCTTGTCGTGCTTCAACGCGGCCACGTTCGGGTTCCAATCGACACCCAGGGAAGGTTCCCCTGCTCCGTCCGCCTGGCCTGGGCCAGCCGGAAAATTCTGGTAGCGCGGCGGCGCGCAATTCGCCTGCGGACTGCACCCTCCAGGAGGCGGCGCCGGTTGGATTGTGACCGTGCCAGTGTAAGCAATCGGACCGCCGGTCGAAAGAACGACCACCAGCTTCATCACGGTCGGAGCGTCCTTGACGGCGATAATGATGCTGGAGGGATCCGACGTCGACGTGTTCTTCTTAAGGAGGTTACCGGCAGCGTCCTCGAGAAAAACGTCGAAATCCACTGTGTTCGCGGCCCAGGACCATTGGAACAAGAGCTGGTAGTTAGCCGGATCATAATCGGGCGCAACCGTAGTAACCGAAGGATCAAGGGTAAGAGTGAATACGCTGCAAGCCGCATCGCTTGGACCGCAATTCGGTTTTCCAAAGGCGAGATGACTCGGGTTGAGCGGAGCTCCCAGCGGGTCGGTGTAGGTAACGCTATGGGTCCGGCTAAGGGTGTCACTCGCAGGGGTCGTGGCCGCGAAACTGAAAAACGCCAGAGATACCGCCGCGCCACAAAGAAGAATGGAAAAGAAGAGGCGTGGATTGATCGCGCCGGTTTGGGAAGCAGGTTTTTTATGCATGGTTTCTTTCCTGGTTTAGCGGTTGTAACCGTTCCTAATTGTCCAGCTTGTAGGCCTCGGCCAGGCCGATGCCGGTAGTGTTCCCGACGCCGCGCACCACGGTGGTGTAATTACCCGGCGAAAGGGTCATGAGAATTGCTGATTCCTTGTTGTCCGGAGGCGCCAGGCCGGTAGCCTGAATCTCCGCCGCATTCGGCGCATCCGGCCAGTTGTCGTTGGTAGCCATCAGGGCGCCGTTACCGTCGTGCAATTCCAGGACGGGATCCTGTAACGCGCCTGGCACTTGATTTCCGTTTACCTTCACCGAAGGACCGAGCGCGCGGAAAAGAACGCGTTTAGGCGTGGTGCCTCGCAGGATAAGGCCGTTGAAGAGGACGTTATTCCCGGTGCCGACATCAGCGCGGACGGAAAGATTTCCAAGTTCGCCCGGTTCGTTCCCGCTCAAGTCGTATAACTCGACTACGCCAATACCAGGATTCCCATCCGCGCCGCGGATAATTGCGGTGTAGTTTCCGGCGGGCAATCTCTTCACGATGGCCGATTCGCGATCGTCCGTGGGAGCAAGCCCGGTCTGCTGGATTTCCGCCTCCTGCGAGCTTCGCCAGTTATCGTTGATCAATGTAGGACTTCCTTTGTCATCGTGCAGTTCGAGATAAGGATCCTGTAACTTACCATTAACATTCAACGACGGCCCGATGGCGCGAGCCATAATGCGTTTGGTGCCGTTGCCGCTGCCTGCGATGATGAACCCGCCGATTCCCACCTTGTCTCCAGTCTGGGTAAAGACGCGCCCGGAGATGTTCAGCAACTGAACATTAGGAGCAGCCGTAGGTGTCGCCGTGGGAGTAGCCGTCGGGGTGGCGGTGGGAGTAGCGGTCGCGGTTGGCGAAGCCGTTGCGGTCGCGGTGGCGGTGGGGCTGGCAGTGGCCGTAGGTGTTGCGGTTGGGCTGGCGGTCGCTGTGGCTGTAGGAGTGGCCGACGGCGTAGGAGATGGATTTACCTGCGTAACGGTAATAATCTTCTCGGCCGTATTCGTGCTGTTTGCTCCGCGCGAATCCGTTACCACCAAAGTAGCTGTGTAGTTCCCGGCATTGTTATACGTGTGTTGCACTACCGGCGATCCACTGGAGACGTCGGCCGAGCCGTCGCCAAAATGGAATGTGAAAGTGACGACGCTATCACCGAAATCCGAGTCGGATGAGCCCGTGCCGTCGAATGTGACAGTTAACGGGGCGTTGCCTGACGTTGGGTTCGCGGTAAGGACAGCCGTAGGTGGGTTATTGACCGTTGACGGGCAAGCGATATTGCCGGCGACAGTGTAGGTGGCGGCTGGAAAACTATTATCAGACTGCGCTTTGACAAAGGTATGATCCACGAACGCGTTCGAGCGCTCCAGTTTGCTCTCCGGGCTGCCCGGAGTATCGCCGGTCAAGGTTCGTCCTCCCATCGCTCCCAACAGGGAACCGACCGCCGGCGCGGTGGGACCGGGGAGTTGCGGACCGAAAGCAATCTTCGGCACAAAAATCGTGATCGTCCCGTCGGGGGAGAAGTTGCTGCCGGCCAGCGCATCTCCCTGTTTTGTTTCTGAAATGACAAACACGGCCGGCACGCCGGCGTCCGCGAGAGTGCCGTATTCAAACGTGGGTGGGCCCGAAGGTCCGGTGGTCATGCCCACGTAAAACTGCTGGGCATAGAGTGGATCACCGGAAGTAGGGTCGCTCGAAACGGAAGGATAGGTTTCCGCCGCCGCCGAATTCCATGTGATTCGCCATCTGCTGTTGGGCGGAACCGTCGAGAGGTCGTTCACTTTCATCTTGAACATGAAGTTACCCTGGCTTGCAGACGGCTCACCGACCGAAATGTAATCGATCAAAAGCGATGCCGGCGTGGCTGTCCCTGCATTGGCCTCAGGATGGGTGGGATCGTTTTTATGGATAACAATCCCCGTGCACCCGTCGCCGACATAAGGCGCAATGATTTCGTTATTGGCGCACGACGGCCCCATGGCATTAACAGCCAGGACTTTATAAAAGTAGGTCTTGGTAACGTCGTTGGCTGTTACATCATCGAAGCTCCCACCGGTCTGCGTCCCGGTCACTGTCGTAAGCAACGTCTCGGCATTACTCGCGGTCCCCCGATAAATCTGGTAACCGGTGATCGGCGAATTACCGGTGTCGGCTTCGGACCACGCCAGATGGACGACCGGACCTATTCGAACCTCGGTAACTGATGGCATTCCGGGTTTCGACGTCGCGCTTGCGGGATCCTTACCGGAAAGCAGCCGGCGCCCACTCGATTCCCTGGCAATTGTTGCGGTGACGGTGTAGGCGTTCCCACTGGCGGTGGGCGCCGCCTGTTTGCAGGGGCCGCCCTCGCAGCCATCCACGTATCCAACTAAAACGCGGCCCTCGCTATCAATCGTGATATCGAAGAAGTCTAGCAAATTGCGAGTGACATTAGCTCCGCCGCCCCTGAGCAGGCCGCTGCGCTGCATGGGCGCATTGGGAGTCACGTCCGTTGTCGTCCAGTGCAGCCCTCCATCGAAGGTGTGGGCGACATAAAGGTGCCAGAAACCAGTAAATGTATCCGAGTTGGAATCTCCCGTAGCGGTTGTCGATCCGTAAAAAGCGATGGCGGCCCGACCAGCGCTGCCTCCGACAGCGGCAGGGAACGCTATTTGTTTTAATCCGAATTCCGATCCCACATCGAAAAGATTCTGCCAGGTAGCGCCGAAGTCATCGGAGGTGGCAACGCCTGCGACAGTGCCGTTGTAGGCAAAAAGAAAATAGACCCGGCCGTTGCTATCGATGCCAATCGCGGGATCGTCGCTCGCAGGCGTGATGGGCACCGACGCGTTCCCAACCGGGCGAACAGTCCAGGTTATTCCGTTATCCTGGGAGACAACCACCGCGGAGGTACTGGGAGTACTACAATCCCTGTTCGGCACATAGACCGTCCCATCGGGCGCGACTTTCACGTGTCCGTGTAATCCGGCGCAATCAACAAGGCTGTAAATCGGCACCGAAGGGCCATAGTGCAAACCACCGTCGTCGCTCCTGGCGCACAAGGCTGTCGCGATGTCCTGCGAACAATAATAAACCGCATTAGGATAGGTGGTGCCGGGCGGTCTGGGCGGCACCGGTGCATGGTAAGGGCCGCCGCCGATCGTCTCATGGTCCACCGCCGACGCAATCCCGCCTGATTGGTCTGGGACCCAGGTAATGCCGTCGTCATCAGTGTGGGAGATTTTGACCGTGTCAGGGCTAAGCAAGGTCAGCTCCCCCGCAAAGACCCGACTGTGCGCACCCAATGCATCAGTGAACCCACGATCAGTAAACCCGATAGGATCGGAGTCGATCGCGATTGAAGTGGGCGCGGCTCGATTACTCCAGATGGAAGAGAGCCCGCTGAGTGGACAGCTATCGTCGAAAGAAATGAACAAAGTCTGCAACCCCGACTGGAAATTGGCCACACCTGTCGCCCAGTTGCTGCCGACGGAAGGCTCGCCGGCATTACGGCCGAGGTATTCCACTGAGTTAACTTGCTGGCCTGCTTCGGTCGTCTTGACTGGCGTCAGGACTCCGGGAGCCGTGAAGTTCTCGTAGCCAATTTTCGGGCCCGGGTCCGGAGGAGCCCCGGGAATCGCAGTGACCTCGGCGCGAAGCGTGCCCGACACTCCATTGTTAAGCAGGTTGATGTTCACCGCGAGAACAACCAGACCGACGCTGATGGTAAGGAAGAGCGCACTAAGCGCGGCGCGGCCGGTTACGGAGGTCGACGGTTTTTTCATAAGCACGTGAGAGCGTGAACGGCTTCTGCCTGGGGGTGACGGACGGAAGAAAAAGAAAGAGCGATGAAACCCGGAAAGATACGGGGACTGTAAAATCCGGATTCGCATTTGTTTTGCATAGGATTGGCCTCGGGACAGAGGTTTTTGAAAGACCGATAATGCGCCGGTCTAATTTCTAATCGCGGAGCTTGCCCCAGTGGATGCCCGGATTACCAAAGATTACGGAAATGTAATATTACG
>JBEEHI010000258.1:0-6465 GCA_041167305.1 Verrucomicrobiota bacterium | reverse complement strand
ATGTCGATGTTGTTCTTCGTGAAGTTGAGTTTGATCGAGTTCGACTTGTCGCTCGCCAGCAGCGAAACGCGCCGCAGCGAATTGAGAAACGTCTCGCGCTCGAGCGTGACGCGTTCCTTCGTTTCGCTCGGAATCACCTGCTTGTAGTTCGGATAATTCCCTTCGATCAATTTCGACACCAGCAGGGTGTTATTCAGTTCGAACGCGATCTGCCCGCTGCCGACACTCACCTTCACTTCGCCGTCATCCGTCAGGAGCCGGCTCAATTCCGTCACCGCTTTCGTCGGCACGATGATGTCTGCTTCGTGGCTCCGCGGAAATTCCAGCTCGATGTCGACCATCGCCAGGCGCCGTCCATCCGTTGCCACCAGGGTCAGCTTGTTTTCCTTCAGGCTGAACAGGAGGCCGTTGAGAACGTAGCGCGTTTCGTCGGTTGAGATCGCGTAGGAAGTCTTGCGCAATCCGTCGCGCAAATCCTTCTGCCGAATCGTGACGACTTTCGCGCTGTCGAATTTCGGCAACGGTGGAAATTCTTCCTCGGGCAACCCGAGGATTTTGAAATAGCTTTGGCCGCTGCGGATTGACGCCGCGTTTTTCGCATCGACTTCGATGGAGACTTCGCTCGAGGGCAACTCGCGGATGATCGTGAAGAGCCGCCGCGCCGGCAAGGTCGTCGCGCCTTCCTTTTCGACACTTGCTTCGAAAGCGCCGCGCACGCCGACGTCGAGATCGGTCGTAGTGAGAAGGACTTCGCCGCCTTTCGCCTGGAGCAGGACGTTGGAAAGAATCGGAAGAGTGGTGCGGGTGCTGACGACGTTCTGCACCTGTTGCAAACCTTCGAGCAGCTTTTCTTTAGTGGCGCTGAATTTCATGACAGAACGGAAAGCTAAGATGTAAGGCTTACGATTTTATTCGGCAACCGCAATCTCGGAGTGGCGCAGGGAGGGTTGCCTCCCTTAACGCTGCAGCGCGCTGTCGATGAAAGAAATGGTCTGCCGAATATTATCCTGCTCCAGCATCCGGCGTTTCACCAGCTTGCAGGCATGCAGGACCGTGCCGTGATCGCGCCCGCCGAATGCGTCGCCGATTTCGTTGAGCGAAGCCTTCGTTAATTCCCGCGCGAGATACATCGCGATCTGGCGCGGGAAGGCGATGTTCGCCGGCCGGCGCTTGCTCGTCATGTCCGCCAGGCGCACATCGAAATGTTCCGCCACCCGCCGCTGGATTTGCTCGATCGTCACGGCGTGCCGCGCTTCTTCCTGGAGAATGTCCTTCAGCAGATGCTCGACAACGTCGTTGGTCAGCTCCTTGCCGCTCAGTGAAGCGAACGATGCAACGCGCATGAGCGCGCCCTCGAGCCGCCGCACGTTGGTCCGGATGCGGTTCGCGAGAAATTCGAAGACTTCGTCGCGCAATTTGATCTGAAGGGTGTGCGCTTTCTTGCGCAGGATCGCCATCCGTGTTTCCACGTCGGGTGGCTGCAGCTCCGCGGTCAGTCCCCATTCAAAACGCGAAACGAGCCGATGCTCGAGGTTCGCAATCTCCGACGGTGGCCGGTCGCTTGAAAGCACGATCTGTTTATGTCCGTCGAAAAGCGTATTGAAGGTGTGGAAGAATTCTTCCTGCGATCGTTCCTTGCCGCCGAGGAACTGGATGTCGTCGATCAGGAGCAGGTCCGCCTGGCGATAACGCTTCCGGAATTTCACCAGGTTGTTGTGCTGGATCGCGTCGATGAACTCGTTGATGAACAATTCGCTCGAGAGATACATTACCTTGGCGCCCTTTTTGTTCATCCCCACGTACTGGCCGATCGCCTGCATCAGGTGCGTCTTGCCGAGCCCCACGCCGCCGTAAATGAAGAGCGGGTTGTAGGTGCGGGCCGGCGTTTTCGCCACCGCGAGGCTCGCGGCGTGCGCGATCTCGTTATTCGGGCCGACGACGAACGATTCGAAATTGTTGCGCGGATTCAGGCCGGGCGCGCCGCCCGATTGCTTGGCGTCGCGGCCGGATTCCCGAACCAAATCCTTGCTCGAAATCTCCGGCAGCTCTTCTTCTTCCTTTTTCATCGCGCCGTCCAAAGCCGTGGCGAACTTCACATCGCGCGGCGAACCAAATGCAGTCACGATTGCAGCTTGTAACGCGGCCATGTGGTTACTCTCAATCCAAAACTGATAGATGTTGTTCGGGACGCGAAAGGTGAACGTCTCGTCGGTCGCCTGCACGAGCTTCACAGCTGAAAACCAGCGCTTGAAAGTATCCGGACTTACCTGCGGCTTGAGGGCTGCGGACAGTTTCTGCCATAGCTGTGAATGCTTCTCGTCCATGCCGACTTGTTAACAGCGTTAAACGCCCCGCGAAATGCTCGGCGAGAGCGAGATCGGCTGGGCGAAGGGTAATTCGATCGCGTGGCTTCTCCTGAGAAATCGCGGCGACATTCCTGGGGGAAACTTGGTTAAGGTGCGAAAATACGAGGGAGAAACGCGCGGGACGGCATGGAGCGTTGCGTTTCCCGAGGCAAAAGAAAAATCTTCGAGCGAGTCTTGGTGCGCTCTGGCGGGTGTTATTGTCATTCTAGCTCTTTGTGATCGTGGAATTCTGTTCACATGTTATTAACACCGGCGCTCTTCGTTCCCTGCCAGCGGCTTGAGATTAGAAACCGCGTGTGAAGCCGACAAGAAAAAACCTGAATTTTATTTTCGTCAGCGAATCAAAAAATTCTTGACGAAAAATCCGGTTCGGAGCTGTCCAGATTAGCCCGCGATCGCGCAAAAGCGAACCAGTTGACCCAATCCGCTCGCACGCGCAACTTTGCGGCGAATTCATCTACTGCCTGCAGCGCCACCGCCGCAATGTCGTCTCCTTTTTCCGGAAAAATTTCCAATTCGCCATCGCGCCTGCGGGCCTTTTGGCTGGCGCTGATCGTCCTCCTGCTTTCGTGCGCCACCTTGCCGGCGGCCGAAGACATTCCGCCGCCCTTCGGATTTCATTGGAACGATTCCATGACCAAACTGGAGCAGGTCCTCGTCGGCGCGAAGGCGAAGATCGTTTCCCGCGACCGAAAAGAGAAGCGCGAGACCTGGACCGTCGAAGGTCTCGTCCAACCGGGGTTAAGACGGACACTGTTTACTTTCCGCGACGGCTTTCTCGTAGAGGTGGAACTTCAATATGAGTATCCGGATTGGACGATCGAGCGCTACAACGAGCGCATGGGCGAAATCCGGCGCTACTTCGACGCCAAGTTTGGCACCGGCAAATTAGTTTCCCGTTCACGCGATACCGACTCCGACGTGATCCAGACGCTGGTCGGCTACCAATGGATCGTCGGCGGCACGATGCTGGAGCTCTTCTACTTTTCCGCGCAGCGCGACAAGGATCTTTTCCGCAGCATCACGGTTTCCTACAAGGCGATCTAGGGGGACGAAGACACCGTCATCCCGAGGCTGGCGTAGCGCGCCGAGGGATCTCACAGTTGCAATTTGCGCTACCGCGAAAAATCAAGCACAGGCTGACGGGGCATGCCTGTTGTTTCGCGGAAGCGGTTGAGCGCTTGAGGGGTCCCTCGGCGCGCTTCGCCAGCCTCGGGATGACAGGCCTTTCCTTACAGCTTCGCTGTTTCCTTCTGCAGTCGCTTGAGCCGGCTCGAATGGCTCACTTTCGACGCCGAACTCATCCGATCGATGAACAGGATTCCGTTGAGATGATCGACTTCATGCTGGAGCGCGCGCGAAAGCAAACCCGAGGCTTCGATCCGCACCTTCTCACCGTCGAGAGTTTCGGCTTCTAACTCGACCGAAATCGCTCGCTCGATGTCGGCGTTGATTTCCGGAAAACTGAGGCAGCCTTCGCTGCCCAAATCCGTTTCTGCTCCCAGGCGCAGCGTAGGATTCAGCAGGATCAACGGCATCGCCTCCGCCAGATCGGCGATTGGCGCGCCGTTTAACGTCAGCGTGCTCGGGCGATCTTCGACCGGCGAAACATCCAGGACCGTGAGCTGAAGAGCGCGTCCGACCTGCTGGGCCGCGAGGCCGATGCCGTTGGCTGCGTGCATGGTCTCAAGCATGTTTTCGGCGAGCGCGCGGATGTCGTCGTCCACCGCCTCGATCGGTTTGCCTTTCGCGCGCAGGATTGGGTCGCCGTATTTCCTGATCGGCAATCTCATTTTCCCTCACGCGTGAAGGCCGGCAGATTTTTCACGCCCGCGAGCTTCAACGCGTCCATCACCCTGATGATCGTGCCGAACGACGATTTCTTGTCCGCCTGCAAAGCTAGCGACGCCCGGCGCGCCGGCGGCAAATTTTTCACCGACGTCTCGAGTTCGTCCACGCTGACGATCTGCCCATCGAGCCGCACTTCGTCATTCTCGCTGACGCTCACGACTGCGTGCTCCTGCTCGGAGGAGGCTTTAGTCGATGTCTTCGAGTCGGGCAGATTGATCTGCACTTCGGGCTGGTCGCGTTTGAACGTGGTCGAGACGACGAAAAAGATGAGCAGGATTGTCAGGATATCGACTAGCGACACGATGATGATCGAGGGAGCGCGCCGTTTCCGGACTGCGATTTTCATGAAAGAAAGAGCTGCCTACCCTACCGGCGCGCGGGCCGGTGCCGGCGCAGTCGTTCGCGAAGGCGGCAGCGGTTCGCCGCTCTGGGGGCGGCCGTAATAACATTTCGCGATGAGATCGGAGACGAGCGACTCCATTTCCACCGACATAACCTCCACTTTTTTCGAGAAGTAGCTGAACGCAATCAGCGCCGGCACCGCAATCGACAAACCGAAGATCGTGCAGTTGAGCGCCTCGGAAATTCCGAGCGCGACCGCCTTCGTGTCCGACGCGCCCGAGCTCAGCCCGAGGCCGGAGAAAACATGCACCAGTCCCGAGACCGTTCCGATCAGGCCAATCAACGGCGCGATGCCGGTGACGACCTCGAGCACGATCAACCCGCGCTCCAGCCGCACCAACTCCCGGCGCGCCCGCGTTTGCACCGATTCGATGTTCTCCGAACGCGGCCAGCGCAGATGCTGCAACGCCGTCCGCACCACGCCCGCGAGTGAAGAGCTGTCGTCGTTCACGATCCGCATCAACCGCTCCGCGCTGCCGCCCGGCGTCAGCCGCTCGATCTCGCTCTCGATCACCAGCGGGAGCACCTTGCGCTCGCGCAGCGTCATCGATGCCAGGACGATCGTCGCCACGGTCACGATCGAGCAGAGCAGGAGCGGCCACATGAAGGGGCCGCCCTTGTTCATGAAAGTCATCGTCGTATGGAATATCTCGTTCATTTGGAGCACGCGAACCGCGCCATCATTAATTCGCGTATAAGATAAACGTCAACTCCTGCTGCAAACCTTCCGCGGGCAGGGTGCTCGCCACATCCTCGGGAATCGGCGGCAGCTTCAGCTCCTGCACCGATTGCAGACAGACGATGGCGAACGCTTCATTCGCGGTGTTCTCGAGCACCTTCAGATTGTTTACCTTTCCCGAGCGATCGATCGTGAACGTCAACCGCGTGGTCCCGATGCTGATCAGGTCCTGGCGTTCATGGGTGTGCTGATACCACCGCGCGCCCACCGCGTCATACATCCGCTTTTGGTAAAGGCCGAGCGGTGTCCCGACCGCATTCACCGACGATGGCCCGTGATTGGAAATGCTGCCGGCGATGCGCGTCTGCTCCTTTTGCGATTGATAACTGGAGCTGGGAGCTTGCGGTTTCGGGCGCGGTGCGATCGGCGCGATGGAGGGCGCGAGCTCTGGCGAAGGAGATGGCTCGGTTTCGTCCGGCCCTTTGATGGGCGGCGGCGGGGTCGAAGTTAGCATCGCAAGCTGCTCCGGTTCCACGGTCGCGGTCGGTGCCGGGCTCGGCGTCAATTTCGGCGTCTCGGCGGGTGATGCTTTTGGTGGCGGTCGGTCGGCTGGTTTGGATTCCGGCTGCTCGGGTTGTTGCGGCTGCGGTTGTGAGCCCTGCGTCTGCAGCGAGAAATCGTGCGTTTGCAGATCGCGCGTCGGCAGATCTTTCCCATCCTGGCTCGGGAGCGGAAGATCGCCGCTCGGAGCCTTTTCGCTGGCCGCGAGGGAGTTCGCATTCGATTCGAAGGTCTGATCTTTCGGTTTCTCCGCGGACTCCTTCGACTTCTCGGTCTCGACGAACTGCGGATTCTTCTCCGGCGCCGGGGCCGCGGACAAATCCATAAGCGTCAATTGCGATGGCGCTTCCTCCGGCGGAATCGCCGGAGTAGTAACGTTGCCGAACGCCGCCAGGGAAAATCCGACGGCGAGATGGAGAAAGAGCGAGATCAGGATCGCCAGCCCGAGCTTACGGCTTTGTTTCTTTTCTTCGCTCATTTCGGGGCAACGCCTGGGGCGCCGCGCATCAACGGCAAATCATATCGCACATCCCGCGCCGAACAACCTGTCTGCCTCTACTTCAACACCGCGCCGCCCTTGCGGGCGTGGTGAAACAGATACTGCTG